>JBKJTI010000097.1:0-3197 GCA_046590425.1 Cypionkella sp.
GTGATGGCTTCGGGCATCACCCGCCTGCGCAACTCGGCCTTCGCCAAAGACTGGCTCGGCCCCCGCTTTGTCGAGGCATTCTCTGCCACCCGCCAAAGCCAATACGACCAATTCCGCAAGAAAGTCCCCGATGTCGAACTGCAACGCTTCTTTGATCTGGGGTAATAAATGACTGACCTGCGCCAACACTTCATCGAAGGCATGAGCCGCGCCGCCACCTTCGTTTCCGTCGTCACCACTGATGGCGAGGCGGGCCGCTTCGGCGTCACCGTCTCGTCGATGACCTCGGTGTCCGCCGATGGCGCAGGCCCGTCGCTGCTGGTCTGCGTCCACCACCTGTCGCCAGCGGCCACCGCCATCCTGCGCAACCGCGCCTTCTGCGCCAACCTGCTCAGCGCCGCGCAACACGGCACCTCTGACCTGTTCTCGGGCCGCCAAAAGCCGCAAGGTGACCGCTTTGATGAGGTGAAATGGCATCCGGGGCAGGCGGGTCAACCGATCTTGACCGAGGCTTCCGCCAGCTTCGAATGTAGCTTGAAGACAGCTCTACTCTGGGAAACCCACTACATTATGGTCGGCGAAGTCAGCGCCGTGGCGCTGACCGATAACCATGATGCGCTGCTCTATGGACAGCGCGCTTACAAACGCGCTGTCCATATCCCTTAGGAATGCTCAACCTTAGAGTCACCGCGCGTCTTGTACAGGCTGAACCCCACGCCAGCCGCCAAGATCGCGAACGTTATGCCCAGCGACCAGCTTGGCGGAAACTTCTCCAGATCCATCCAGTCGGCGACAAACACTTTCGAGCCGATGAACACCAACAACAGCGACAGTGCGTATTTCAGATAAGCAAAGCGGTGGAGGATCGCCGACAGTGCGAAATACAGCGCGCGCAGACCCAAGATAGCAAAGATGTTAGAGGTATAGACGATGAACGGATCGGTGGTGATCGCGAACACTGCAGGCACCGAATCCACCGCGAACACCAGATCCGCGATTTCAATCAACACCAGCGCCAAAAACAGCGGCGTCACATAGCGCAGGCCGTTCCGCTTCACGAAAAACGCGTTGCCCACCAGATCTTCCGTCACCCGCATCCGCTTCTTCAAAAACCGCAACACCGGGCCATCGACCGAGTGTTTGCTTTCGTCGATGAACAGCATCCGCACACCGGTAAAGATCAGAAAAGCCGCGAACACATACAGCAACCACGCATATTCCGCGACCAAGGTGGCGCCCAGACCAATCATGATGCCGCGCAACACGATTACGCCCAGAATACCCCAGAAAAGCACCCTATGCTGATACATTCGGGGAATGGCAAAGCTGCTGAAAATCAATGCGATAACAAACACGTTGTCCATCGCCAGCGTCTTTTCAACCACGAAAGCTGTCAGATACTGCGCCGTGGCTTCCGAGCCCATCTGCCAATAAACAAAGCCCGAAAATGCCATGCCCAAGGTGATATACACCGCCGACAAGCGCAGGCTTTTCGATACGCCGATCTCTTGATTGCCGTTGTTGACCAGCCCCAGATCGGCGGCCAGCAGCACCAAGACGATGATGATGAAGGTCAGCCACATCCAGATCGGCGTGCCTAGAAAAAGTGAAGTGAGAGTATCCATACTGTCCTCTGTTTTGCATATCGCGCCAAAGGTCAGCCAAAGTCTACGGGCATGACATCGAGCGCACTCGATGCGATACGACATCACGATTCAACATCGTCAGAGGGGCCCGTCTCGCACTCCACGAGATGGGGCAGGATTGCGGTACTTCAACCCCTTAGGTAGAAAATTCTCACGCCGGCGTGAAGGCCTGTTAGGTAGAAAATTCTCACGCCGGCGTGAAGGCCTGCGGAAAAAACGCCGCCGCAACGGCCAGCAAAGTCTGCAGCGCTTCATCGACGCTATAGGGCTCGGCTTGTGTCACCAGATCCATCCACAGCCCCTCGCTGGCCACACGGATCGCCCGTGCCACCCGCTCGGCATTGCCCGTTGGGCCCAGCAGTGCCGCACACAGGTTTTCCAGCTTTGTCACGTATTCCGCATTGTTAGAGCCGCATTTCTCTTGATAGAGCGGCCGACTCTGCGCCTCACCCCAGAACGCGCACCATGCCGCCAAGCGCTGCGGCGTGCAAAGTTCGGCGCGGAAATCGGCCCGGATCAGCGCATCCAACTGCGCGGCAGGTTCGGGCGGGGCCGCCGCCAGCGCTGCCTGCCAGTTCTGCACATATTCATCGGCCAGATAGGTCAGCGTTTCGGCCAGCAGCAGCTCTTTCGACTGGAAATGAAAGTTCACCAGCCCATGCGACAGCCCAGCCTGATTGGCGACATCGCTCATCGTGACACGCGCGTAACCCTTGATCGCCAGCACATCGATGGTGGCCTCTATCAACTGTTCCCGCCGCGCTTCACGCGACAGCTTCCGGGGCGGCTTTGCTTTGGTCATTCAATAGGCTTCCGTCGAAATCGGCAGCGTTAGAGCGATTTCTGTAAACACAACCTCCAGCCCCGCGCGGGAAGGCGAGCAGCACATCACCCCCGCATCAACCACCAGTTCAGGTGGAAAATATGCCAGTCGCAGCATGTTCCAAACCGCGCCCGACAGATACTGCACCCAAACCGCATCGCCTACCCGCGTCAGCCGCAAGCGCAACTGACCGTTATATTCTGGCAGCGGCATTTGTGACCAATCCGACATGCCATTCGTCACCACCACCGCCAGAAACGCGGTACCACCGACATACTCAATCCCGCATTTCACCCAATGCGTCGCATCGGCGCGGATCATCAACCCGGCTTGGTCATATTGCTGCGAATAAGCGGCTCTAAACGCAGTTTCGAGACTAAAATCGTCTTTGGCAGGCTGATGCAGGAAATGGCCATTGTGATGCTGGAAACCGTAATAGGTGCCGTGCCAGAAGTCGGTCTGATCGCCCGTTGTCACCCGTAAGCCTGCCGCATCATGGCTGGTCTTGGCGGGCGGATTAAGCCAGCGCATCGTGTCCCAGATCATCGCAAACTCCGTAGTGAAAGTGTTAATAAACTATGAATGACCAGAGCCTAAGCCATTGAAATATAACTAGGCTCAGGACTCATAGCCAGAACAATACGATTGCAGCAAGGGCGCATGCGGAGAGGAAGATGTCTGCGCGTCGGTCAAAGCGCATTGCGACCCTACGCCAATCCTTCATTCGG
>JBKJTI010000110.1:0-11470 GCA_046590425.1 Cypionkella sp.
CAGAACGACGACCTGCGCCAAGCCCTTGAACGGCTTGGGCAAAACATATTAAATCGCCGCAAACTCAAGGAAAGCTGACCCATGGCTAAAACCCTCGCAACCACCGCCGCTTTGGCCCTGATCGCGGGCCTTGGCCTGTCGTCGTTCAGCGTCGCGCAGACCACAGCACCCGCGGCCACCACCACCGAAGTGCCTGCCACCCCGGCGACCCCGGTGGTCATCGACCCCGCCACCATCCCCGACTACGGCATCGGCCAGATCGACGCCAAGGTGAAGATCGTCGAATATCTGTCCTTCACCTGCCCGCATTGCGCCGCCTTCCACAGCGAAATCTACCCGCAACTGAAGGCGGATTACATCGACACCGGCAAGGTCAGGCTGGAATATCATGAGGTGTACTTCGACCGCTACGGCCTGTGGGCCGCAATGATGGCACGCTGCGGCGGTGAGATGCGCTACATGGGCATCACCGATATCATCCTCGACACCCAGCAAGAATGGGCGGCCTCGGAGGATCCGAACGCCGTTGTGGAAAGCCTGAAGAAAATCGGCCGCACCGCCGGAATGGATGACAAAACCCTCGACGCCTGCATGAAAGATGCCCCGATGGCGGATGCTTTGGTCAAACATTTTGAAACCAACATGGCTGCTGACCAGATCGAAGGCACGCCCACTTTCATTATCAACGGCACCAAACACGCCAACATGGCCTATGCTGATCTGAAAGCCGTGCTCGACGCAGAACTGGCGAAGTAAATGAACACTCCACTGGCGGGCGTCAAAGTCATTGAACTGGCTCGGATTCTGGCTGGCCCTTGGGCTGGTCAGACCTTGGCCGATCTGGGGGCCGACGTGATCAAGGTCGAAGCCCCCGAGGGCGATGACACCCGCCGCTGGGGGCCTCCGTTCATTGAACGCGACGGCGACAAGTCTGCCGCCTATTTCTACGCCACCAATCGCGGCAAACGCTCGATCACCTGCGATTTCCGCACGCCAGAGGGGCAAGACACCGTTCGCCGCCTGATCGCCGACGCCGATGTCCTGATTGAGAACTTCAAAGTCGGCGGCCTTGCCAAATACGGTCTGGACTACGAATCCCTGCGGCAAGTGAACCCCAAACTGGTCTACTGTTCCGTCACCGGCTTCGGCCAAACCGGCCCCTACGCCCACCGCGCCGGCTATGATTTCATCATCCAAGGCATGGCGGGCCTGATGTCTGTCACGGGCGAGCCCGGCGGTCAGCCGCAAAAAGTTGGCGTCGCCGTCACCGATGTCTTCACCGGAGTCTACTCCGCCACCGCCATCCTCGCAGCCCTCCTCCAACGCGGCCGCACCGGCCTTGGCCAGCACATCGACATGTCCCTCCTGGACGTTGCCACCTCGATCATGGCCAACCAGTCGATGAACTACCTCGTCTCCGGCACCCCCCCCGGCATGATGGGCAACGCCCACCCCAACCTCGCCCCCTACGCCGTGTTCGATTGCGGCGATGGCTGGATCATCCTCGCCACCGGAAACGACGCCCAATACCGCCGCCTCTGCGCGATCCTTGGCCTAGACGACATGGCAACCGCCGCCAGTTTCGCCACCAACGCCGACCGCATCGCCAATCGGGCCGAAATGACCGCCCGGATCACTGCCGCAACAAAAACCTGGACCAAAGCTGATCTGCTGGCCGCCTGCGAAACCGAAGGCGTCCCCGCAGGCCCGATCAACTCGCTTGATGAAGTCTTCGCCGACCCGCAAGTCATCGCGAGAAACCTGCAGATCGCCCCCGAAGGCCTGCCCGGAGTCCGCTCCCCGATGACCTTCTCGGGTGCAGAATTATCGCTGGACCGCCCCGCGCCCAAACTCGGCGAGCATCAAAACGACCTGTAGGGTACGTGATCTTACGCGCCTTTCCTACCATACCAACCAGGGATCTGCGCAGGCGAGGTCAGGATCAACGCTTTGCCAGCGACAGATCATTGTGGATCGCCGTAGCCGCCACAGCGCCTTGGCCCATTGCAACCGCGATCTGGTCAAGCCCGTCGGTGATGTCTCCGACCGCATAGGCACCATCAATGTCGGTTTTTTGCTTGGCATCGACAAGGATGCATCCAGCCTCGGCAATACGCACACCCGCCCCGGCAGCAAGATCTGATCGCGCGCGCGTGCCCAAGGCGACATAAAGCGTGTCAAAGCACGCCGTCTCGCCATTTTGCAGCGTCACGATAACCTGAGAGTCCGACAGCGCCATGCCGGTCATGGCTTGCGCCAGAACGGCTATTCCGTCGCGCCCGACACCAACAGAGCCATCCGAAGGGATCAGCGTGACCGATGGCGAATAGGTGCTGATAAAGCGCGCCTCGGCAAAAGCATTGTCGCCGCTGCCAAACACAGCGATGCGCTTGCCACGGACTTCATAGCCATCGCAGACCGGGCAATACCGGATCAGCCCCAGACTCAGGCCGCGATTATGCTCTGCGACCGGCAAGGGCGGGCGATGATTGAAGACACCACAGGCAAAGACGACAGTGCGCGCCATCTCAACCTTGCGTTCCGTCGTCACGCAGAACAACTCCCCCCGCTTTTCAACCGCGCTGACCGTCGCGGTTTCCAGCACGGCACCATAGAGTTCTGCGTGGGATCGCATCCTGTCAACAAGCTCCCGCCCCGAAATACCGCCCGGAAAAGGGCCGATATTGTGGGTTTTCGGGATCATCACCGCGCGGCCATCCGCCGCGTCAAACAGCGTCACGCTGCGCTGGAACCGCGCAATATACAGCGCGGCGGTCAGCCCCGCCGGGCCACCGCCAACCACGATACAGTCTTTGACATCCGCTTTTTCCAAGACGCAACTTCCCTTCAGAACTGGAGACCAACAAGACAGGCAAACCCCTCAAAGTGCATTCGGAAACTGAATCATCGACACGCAACGACCTGCCCGCAGCTTGCCAGCGCAAACAAACCTTTGGATCTCACCCTGCGCCCGATCTTGGCGCGGAGTGGTCCTCACCCCCACCCATAGTTAAAACTCACACTGATCCGATCTTCCTCCGCCATATTCATCGGCACTTCATGGCGCAGCCAGCTTTCCCACAGCAGCACCTCGCCCGCTTCCGGCGCGCGGTACACGAAGGTCCGCAACTCATCCCGCACCTTGGCCTTGCGCGGCGGGGCGGCCATCATCATCGGCAGCCGGGGGTCTTCAAACTTGATCGCCGAGGTGCCCTTCGGCATCGTCACATAGCAGGTCCCCGAGATCACGCTATGCGGATGGATATGCGAGCTGTGTACCCCGCCCTGCGGCAAGATATTGATCCAGAGCGAATCCAGCTTGATCTTCTTATTGCCCAGATCAAACTGCACATCCTTCACAAAGCCCTCAACATGCTTGTCCAGCACCTTGACCAAGGCTTTGAAAATCGGAAACCGCCACGGCAGATCATCGAGTGAGGCATAACTGGTATAGCCCGGATAGCCGTGCTTTTCGCACCAATCCTGCCCCGCCTCATCATCCTCGGCTATGGCGAGGCAGGAGTTTTCCAACTCCTCCAGATCAATCGGCTTGCCCTGTTCGGCCAAGGCTGCGCGATACAGCCGGGTGACAAACAGCGATTCAATATTCGACATGGCCTGATACTCCATTGCGGGCTTCGCGAGGTCAAAGGTTAACAAACCCTGAACGACCCCCAGCTAACCCCTTGATTTTCCATAAGCCCAAGACCTGTCCACGCGTGGACAACCCTAAATCCCCAACCGATCAAACGCCGCCTCCAGCGGCCCCCAATCCTCAATCCGCAGCCGCACCGGCAAGGTCAAAACCCGCGCCCGAAACGCCTCCGGCAGCCGGACCGCATCCTTTTCCGTCGTCACCAACTGCGCCCCCTTCGCGAAGGCCTCGACTTCCAACCGGGTCAACAACGCCTCCGACAACGGCTGGTGATCGTCCAAAGCCTCGCCCCGCACCACCACCGCGCCCTCAGCCCGCAGGGTCGCGAAGAACTTCTCCGGCCGCCCGATCCCCGCAAAAGCCAGCACCCGCTCGCCCGCCCAACCCATCCCCATCGCCAGCACCTCCAACCGCCCGCGCAGCAACGGCACCACCTCAACCTCAAGTCCAGCATCCCCAATCGCCAGCACAAAATCCGCCCGTTTCAGCCCCACCGAGACAGGCTCCCGCAACGGCCCCGCCGGAAGACACCGCCCGTTGCCAAACCCCACCACCGCATCCACCACCACAATCGACAGATCCTTCACGACGCTCGGATTCTGAAACCCATCGTCCAGCAACACCACGTCAACCCCAGCCGCCTCCGCCGCCCGAACGCCGCCTGCGCGATCCTTCGCCACCCAGACCTCACAAAACGCCGCCAGCAACAGCGGCTCATCCCCGACCTGATCCGCCCGATGCCGTGCGGCATCTACCCGCACCGGCCCCGCCAACGATCCACCATGCCCCCGACTGACCACGGCCACGCGGCGACCCCGCACAATCAACCGTTCCACCAAAGCAATGGCGGTCGGCGTCTTCCCCGTCCCGCCCGCATTGATATTGCCGACGCAGATCACCGGCACCCTGGCCCGATAGCCCTCCGCCCGCAACCGCCGCGCTGTGGCCGCAGCATAAATCCACCCCAGCGGCGCCAACACCCGCGCCCAAACGCCCGGCCGATCCGGTGGATAAGTCCAAAACCCCGGCGTGCGCATCAGTTTGCCCCATCCAACACACGGCGTGCGAACTCGACGACCCGGTCCGTCACCTCAACGCCGTCCGACGCCAAAGCCCAAGCCGCCTGCGCCAGCCGCGCGGCGCGATCCGGGGCCAAAAGATCGCTCAACGCATCGCCCAGATCGCCCGCAGATCCCACCGCCCGCGCCGCCTGCGCTGCTCCCAAGCGCCCAAAGACTGACCCATACCCTCCCGGTCTTGGCCCATAGACAATCGCCGAGCCCAAAGCCGCAGGCTCCATCGGGTTGCGCGCACAGCCCTCGCCCAGCAAAGACCCGCCCATATAGCTGACCGGAGCCAACCGATACCACAGCCCATATTCCGCAGCGGAATCAGGAATATAGACCTCGGTTTCCGTATCTGGTTCCTGATCCAGACTGCGCTGCGCCACCGTCCAGCCCTCAGACGCCTCCATGAAAGCCGCCAATTCCGCCGCCCGCGACGGGTCCTGCGGCACCAGGATCAACAGTAAACGATGCGCCAACCGCAAGGCCGAGCGATGCGCGGCAATCACTGCCGCCTCTTCCGCCGCAGGCACATCCACCGCCAGCCACACCGGGCGCGTCGCCATCAGCCCGGCCAGCATCGCCCGCTCCGGCTCGTGGTAAGACAGCGCCGCCGAAGGTTCTTCCATCCGCCCAGACACCACAACCTTTGCCGTTCCGGCGCGTCGAAACGCCCGCGCCGCAGCCTCATCCACCGCCAACACTTGCGCGAAACACTGCAGCGCCGCGCGCATCAACCCCGGATACCATCCCTCGCGCCCCTTCATCAAAGCGGGCGTGTGCGCGTCCACCATGATCACGGGCAGACCACGCGCGGCGGCCTCGAACAGCAGTGCGGGGCGCAATTCACCTTCCGCCATAATCGTCAAAGCCGGGGCCCAATGCGACAGAAACGCGCGTGCCTCGGCGGGCGTGTCGAGAGGCGGCGGTTGATGCAGCATATCGGCGGTCAGTGGCACCACTTCCGGGCAGGTCAACAGAACGGTAACGCCCAATTCCTCGACCAACCGCAAGGCCAGTTGCCGCAACCCGCGTGAGCAGCCGACCTCTGCGGCATGAAGCCAGATCAGATCACCCGGCGGGCGGGCGGGCCGCGCCACTTCAGGAGCAACGGCGCGGCGTCCGGTCAGGTTATAAAGCGTGCGGCCTAAGGATAGTGCCATAGAAACGGTCGCTTACGCGCCCATCTCCTCGGTCAATGAGCCCGGCACACCTTCTTCGCGAAGGCGGTGAATATGCGCGATGAAATAGCGCATATGGGCATTGTCGACCGTGCGCTGCGCCTCGGCCTTCCACGCCGAAAACGCGGTGGCATAGTCGGGATACATGCCGACGATATGAATCTGGCTGACATCCTTGAAGATGTTTTTTTGCGGGCTGACGAGTTCGCCGCCAAACACAAGATGAAGACGCTGCGCCATGCTGGATTTCCTACTGCTGCACCGCCGCGCAGGGTAACGGTTGCGAGGGCGCGGTTCAAGGCTTGGCTCGCACCAGCACAGGCATCGCGGGCCGATCATTCTGGCCTTGATGCCGGGGATATATCGGCAGGGCACGTTGTGGTGATTGGCGTATGTATGGTGTAACTGTCACCGGCTGGGCGCGGCACCCGGGGGCCTTGGTTGCGCCGAAAGGGTTAACACCACCCTAACGCCAAAATCTAAACCGTTGAAATCATGTCATCCGCAAAGCGGTCCACGCGCGGCCCCTCCAAGTTAAACGGGCCTCAGTTGAACCGATTGTCCCGTGGAAACCCCCGAGGCGCCATCCGTCCCGCCGAGGCGCGCACCCCGATCCATTCGGCCAGATCCGCCTCGGTTCGCGTCCGTCCCGCCGGGTCTTTCCAAGCCAATCCTGCGGCCAGAACAAAAGTGGTGGCATCCGAAAGCCCGCCATCCTTATACTTCTGCAGCCGCACACCCTTGCCCTTGGCCATCTCGGGCAGTTCCGCCAGCGGGAACACCAGAACCTTGCGGTTATCCCCCACCACGGCAACATGATCGCCCTGAATCTTGCGGCAAATCGCGGTCTTCACGCCAGCGCCCAAGGACAGCACCTGCTTGCCCGCGCGGGTTTGGGCCAGCACCTCATCCGAGGCGACCACAAAGCCATCGCCTGCTGACGAAGCCACCAGCAGCTTTTCCCCCGCCCGGAAGATTTGCAGATCGACAATCTCGGAATCGTTTGGCAGATCAACCATCAGCCGCACAGGCTCGCCCATGCCACGCCCACCCGGCAGATTGACCCCGATCAGGGTGTAGAAGCGGCCATTGGCCCCGACGAGCAGGATTTTATCGGTGGTCTCAGCGTGGAAGGCAAAACGCGCGCTGTCGCCATCCTTGAATTTCTGCTCCGTCGCGAGGTCCACATGGCCTTTCAGCGCCCTGATCCAACCCATCTGGCTGCAAATCACTGTGATCAGCTCGCGTTCGATCATCGCCTCAAAGGAGACTTCCTCGACATCGCCCGCTTCGGCAAAAGCAGTGCGACGGCGACCCAGCACGGTATCCTTGCCGAATTTCTTGCGGATATCGTCAAGCTCAAGACCGATCTGGGTCCATTGCAACGCGTCGCTTTCCAGAAGGTCGACCAACACCGCGCGTTCTGCCATCAATGCGTCACGCTCGGCGATCAGTTCCATTTCCTCAAGCCGCCGCAACGAGCGCAGGCGCATGTTCAGGATGGCTTCGGTCTGCACCTCGGTCAGCTCGCCCTCACCCTTTGCGGGGGGCACATAATCCTTCTCGGACATCGCGCGCTTGTGCGGCTTGCCCCAGTGTTCGGCCATCAGCGCGGCCTTCGGATCATCATCGTAGCGGATGATGTCGATGACGCGATCAAGGTTCAGGAAGGTGATGATGAAGCCTTCGAGCACCTCAAGCCGGTGGTCGATCTTCTCCATCCGGTGCTGGCTGCGGCGTTTCAGAACATCGCGGCGGTGGTCGAGGAAGGCGCGCAAAACATCTTTCAGGCTGCACACTTTCGGAACCCGGCCATCAATCAGCACGTTCATGTTCAGGCTGAACCGCGCCTCAAGATCCGAAGATTTGAACAGCGCGGCCATCAGCATATCGGCTTCAACCGTGCGCGAGCGCGGCTCCAGCACGATGCGGATATCGTCGGCAGATTCGTCGCGCACATCGGCGAGCAGCGGGATCTTCTTGGTCTGGATCAGTTCAGCCAGCTTTTCGATCAGCTTGGATTTCTGCACTTGATAGGGGATTTCGGTAATGATGATCTGCCAGGTGCCCCGGCCCAGATCTTCAACATGCCATTTCGCGCGGGTGCGAAAGCTGCCGCGCCCGGTACGGTAGGCTTCCAGCATGGTCGCGCGCGGCTCAATCATAATGCCGCCGGTGGGGAAATCCGGGCCTGGAATGATCGCCACCAAATCCTCATCGCTGATCGCCGGATCGGCCATCATCGCGTGGCAACCGAGGATCAGTTCTTCAAGGTTATGCGGTGGGATATTGGTGGCCATGCCAACCGCGATGCCAGATGAGCCATTCGCCAACAGATTCGGAAAGGCGGCGGGCATCACCACCGGTTCTTCCAGCGTGCCATCATAATTCGGGCGGAAATCGACGGCGTTTTCGGTCAGACCTTCCATCAAGGTCTCGGCAATCGCAGTCAGGCGGGCTTCGGTATAGCGCGAGGCCGCCGGGTTATCGCCGTCGATGTTGCCAAAGTTGCCCTGGCCATCGACCAGCGGATAGCGCACGTTGAAATCCTGCGCCAGACGCGCCATCGCGTCGTAAATCGCAGAATCGCCATGCGGGTGGTAGTTGCCCATCACATCGCCGCTGATCTTGGCGGATTTGCGGAACGCCGAGGTCGCGGACAGCCGCAGTTCGCGCATGGCGTAGAGAATCCGCCGGTGTACCGGCTTTAGCCCATCGCGCGCATCGGGCAGCGCCCGGTGCATGATGGTCGACAAAGCATAGGTCAGATAGCGTTCACCAATCGCGCGGGCCAAAGGCTCGGCAAGGGTGATGGGCTCTATCTTGGGATCATCTTCGGCGTCGGACATGGATGTGGTGTAGTGCGGGGTCTTGGTCTGGTCCAGACGGAAAACGCATGGCGCGGCGGCGGTTGGCGCGATTTGAAGCGTATCAGGTTCAGACTGAATCGGAAATCTCTGCCTCTCGCATGAGCTCGAACGCGTTTTCCGATGAAGATACTTCTTGTCGAAACCTGACCCGCTTTGGGGGGAAGAATCGCTGTTTTTTCCACCTCACAACGCGTAAGATCGTGCTATGCCTGCTGCTGTTCAGTGGAGTGCCTGTGCGATGTTTAAACTTACTTTCTTCCTCTGTGCCGGGCTTTTTACAGCGATGTATTTCGGCGGTGCTGATCACGGTCAGCTGCGCTTTGGTTTGGTTGAAAAGCCACGGGTTATGGCAGCGCCAGCGACTGAAGCCCCGGTGGTTGTTGTGGATGTGCCCGAAGTCGTGACCGCGCCTGCGGTCGTCCCTGCCACAGAAGCGGCTTTTGTGCCCGAAGCGCCGCTGATGGTCACCCAGGCCGTGGCGGAAACCCCAACGGCGCCCGTCTCGGCAGAGCCCGCGGCGAGCGAACCGGGCGTGCTGATGGTGGTGAACACGAAATCCGCCAATGTGCGATCCGGGCCCGGCAA
Organism: Cypionkella sp.; assembly: GCA_046590425.1. Lineage (GTDB taxonomy): Bacteria > Pseudomonadota > Alphaproteobacteria > Rhodobacterales > Rhodobacteraceae > Cypionkella. The sequence continues at coordinate 9,356 of JBKJTI010000110.1, forward strand.
AGATTATGACGTGGTCGGTCGGTTGATGCGCGGCGAATCCGTGCTGGTGGTGGCGCAGGGCGAAGGCGTGGATGGCTGGTCGCTGATCCGAATCGAGGGTGATGGGGTTGAGGGCTATATCGCCACGCGCTTGCTCACCGAGTAATTTTGAACGGAATAGCAATCATGAACAGGGTGCCGCTGGTAAACTGAACGATTGTCGAAACCTGCCGCAGCCCTTACGAAAGGGAAAACCCAAAAAGGGGCAGCAGGCATGGAACGCACGATTTTGATCACGGGATGCTCCTCGGGCATCGGGCTGGACGCCGCACGCGGTTTGAAGGCGCGGGGTTGGCGGGTGTTTGCCACCTGTAGGCAAGAACCGGATTGCGAGCGGCTGCGGGCCGAGGGGTTGGAAAGCTTTGTGCTGGATTATGCCGATGAAGCCAGTGTCGAGGCTGCGGTGGCCGAAGTGGTGGCCCGCACCGGCGGCAAGCTGGACGCGCTTTACAACAACGGTGCCTTTGCCTGCCCCGGTGCGGTGGAAGACCTGCCGCGCGGCGCGCTGCGGGCGATTTTTGAGACCAATCTGTTCGGCTATCACGACCTGACGCGCCGAGTTATTCCACTGATGCGGGCGCAGGGGGGTGGGCGGATTATCAACTGTTCCTCGGTACTTGGGTTGGTCGCGCTGAAATGGCGCGGCGCTTATGTCGCGACCAAATTCGCGATGGAGGGGCTGACGGATGTGCTGCGCATCGAGATGGCCGACACCGGCATTAAGGTGATTTTGATCGAGCCGGGACCGATTGGCACCTCGATCCGAGAAAAAGCGATTCCGCATTTTGAACGCTGGATTGATTGGGAAAACTCGGCGCGAGCGGCGGAATATGCGGCGTTGCGTTCGCGGCTTTATCAGGCAGGCCCGCCGGATCGGTGGGAATTGCCAGCCTCCGCCGTGACCGAGAAACTTATCCACGCCTTGGAATCGGCCCGCCCCAAAGCGCGGTATTTTGTCACAACGCCCACCTATCTGATGGGCCTTGCGCGGCGGATTTTGCCGACGCGGCTGCTGGATTGGGTGATTGCCAAGGGCTGACTCCGCAATTTTGGTTCGCTTTTTCCCGCCAACCGCCTAAATCAAGGCAAAGCGAAAGGAGCCTTCCATGCTCAGCGACCCGATTTTCATCATTGGCGTGCTTGCCTGCTTTGCCGTGCTGATCATTCTGATGATCGGCATCGGCAGCTTTGCCAAAGGCGGTGAGTTCAACCGCAAACACTCTAACCGCCTGATGCGCTACCGGATCATCGCGCAGGCAGGTGCGGTGATCATTATCGTCGGCTACGCCTTTTATCGCAGCCTGGGGGGCAACTGATGGTCGTTCTGTCGAAGATTTATACCAAAACCGGCGACAAGGGCGAAACCGCCTTGGGCAATGGTGCGCGGGTAGCCAAGCACTCGGCGCGGGTCAGCGCCTATGGCACAGTGGATGAAACCAACGCCACGGTAGGGCTGGCGCGGCAACATTCCCCGGGCGAGATGGACGCGGCTTTGCAGCGGATTTCCAACGACCTGTTCGATCTGGGCGCTGATCTCTGCACCCCGGATATGGAGAACGATGCCGAGGCCTCCTACCCGCGTTTACGGATGATCGCGGCGCAAGTGGCGCGGCTCGAGGCTGAAATTGACGTGATGAACGCCCGTTTGACCCCATTGCGCAGTTTTATCCTGCCGGGGGGCTCAGCTTTGGCGGCGCAATTACATCTGTGTCGCACGGTGTGCAGGCGGGCCGAGCGGTTGGTGGTGGAACTGGCCGCATCTGAGGCAGTGAATCCGGAAGCGGTGAAATACCTCAATCGCCTGTCGGACTGGTTCTTTGTCGCGGGCCGGATCGCCAACAACGACGGCAATGACGACGTGCTCTGGGTGCCCGGCCTCACGCGCTAGACGCGACGTCTGACCGTGCTATTTCGTCGGTTTTGGTCTGTTACCGACGCGCTCAACCATATATGACACCTGCGAGAGCTTGGGCGGCCTTCGGGCCATTGAACGGAGATATGCGCGATGAAGGTTCTTGTACCTGTCAAACGTGTGATCGACTACAACGTGAAAGTGCGCGTGAAAGCGGACGGTTC
>JBKJTI010000325.1:0-44694 GCA_046590425.1 Cypionkella sp.
CACCCCCGACCAGATCGTGCTGCATCCGGCCACCGAATATGTGGCGAAATTCACCTCCGAGATTGACCGCGCCCGCGTGGTGCATATCGGCAGTCTTGTCGCCCCGCTGACCTCACCCGCCACAGGCGAACCCGTGGCCGCACATCGCACCATTCGCGATCTGGCCCGACAACTGATCTCGGACCCGCGCGTCGAGATTCCGGTGATCAACGATAAGGGCGCAGTGATCGGATCAGTCTTGCGGCAAACGGCGCTGGATGTCCTGCTCGGGGACCCACTTTGATGGGGCGGTCTGCGCGCTTTGCGGGCACCGCCAAACTGCTGTTGGCGCTGGCCGTGGCGTTGATGCTATTCAAGGCAATTCTGCCGCAAGGCATGATCCGCCCCCCCGAATGGCTTGTGTTGCCCTTCGCCGATTGGATCAATGAGGTCTTCGCTTTCCTGCAAAACGATCTGGGCCTGATGGCGGTGACGCGGGCCTTTTCGGATGTGGTGGAATGGTTGCTGAATGTCACCGCCAACCTGCTGTACGGCAAAAGCCGATGGCCGAACCTTGGCCCCATCCCATGGAGCGTCATTGCCGTCACCGCCTTTATGGCAGGCTGTGCGCTGAAAGGCTGGCGCTTGGGGATGATCAGCGGCGGCACATTTGCCTGGATCGCGCTGATGGGGCAATGGAAATGGGCGATGGAAACCCTGTCGGTCATTGTCGTCGCAGCCCCGTTTTCGGTGACGTTGGGTCTTGTGCTGGGCGTGCTGGCATGGCGCTCGCCGCGATTTGAGCGAGTGCTGAACCCAATCCTCAGCATTGCGCAATCCTTGCCGCATTTCGCCTATATGATCCCGGTCGTGGTGTTCATCGGGGTTGGGCCGAAAGCAGGCGCGATTGTCACCATTATCTTCTCGGTGCCGCCAATGATCCGCATGACGCTGCTGGGGTTAAAGAAAGTGCCCGAAGAAGTGATCGAGGCTGGCAAAATGTCAGGGGCCACGCGTTGGCAGTTGCTGACGCGGGCGCGTATCCCCACCGCGCGGTCCGAGATTCTGATCGGCGTCAACCAAGTCATCATGCAATGTCTGGCCATGGTGGTGCTTGCCAGTTTCATCGGCATGCCGGGCTTGGGGCAGAAATTGCTGCAACTGCTGCAATCGCTGAAAATTGGCCTGTCGGTGGAAATCGGTGTGACCATCGTCTTGCTGGCGGTGACGCTGGACAGGCTGACCAAGGCCTGGGCGCTGCGCCTGCCCGTGCATGAGGCAGCAAGTCCATCCTGGCTCATACGCAATCGGCTGTGGGTGATCTGGCTGGCACTCTGCGCCTTGGGCTTTGGGCTGGCGCATTTTTTCCCATATTTTCTGGAAGTCGAGCGCAAGCAGGCGCTGTCGGTCGCAGGGCCGATAGATGCGTTGATGGATCAGATGATCCGGCTGATCGCCCCGGTCACGCTCTGGCTGCGCTGGTTTCTGATCACTTGGGTGTTGATCCCGATGCGCGATGCCTACCTTTGGCTGCCGTTCACCGCCGTTCTGCTACTCCTCGCCGCCGTAGGCTGGGCGATTGGGGGCTTGCGATCCGCGCTGATCTGCGTCGCCTATTTTGGCCTGATCGCTGCATCGGGCTGGTGGGACCGCGCGATGATCACGGTGTATATGGTCTGTATCTCAGTGGTGATTGCGGCGATTTTAGGCATTCCTTTGGCGATTTGGGGCGCACGCACCCCAACCCGCGCCGGGCGCATCCTGTTGGTCTGCGATACCGCCCAAACCTTCCCCAGCTTCATTTACTTGATTCCGGTGATCATGCTGTTTGGTGTCAATGACGTGGCGGTGGTCGCCGCTGTGATGGTCTTTGCCGCCGTTCCATTGGTGCGCTACACCATTGAAGGCCTGCGCAACGTGCCGCCGGAAATGATTGAGGCTGCAGATATGAGTGGGGCGACGCGGGCCCAAGTGCTGTGGCATGTGCGTCTGCAGATGGCCCTGCCAACCATGCTGGTGGGCGCCAACCAATCGGTAATGTTTTCGCTGTTCATGGTGATCATCGCTGCCTTCATCGGTACGCAGGATCTGGGGCAGGAAATGCAGCGTGCTTTGTCCTCGACAGATGTGGGCAAAGGCTTGGTGCTGGGTTTCGCCGTCGCCTTCATGGGGTTGATGACCGACCACCTTATCACGCGTTGGTCGATGGCCCGAAAACGCGCGCTGGGGATCTGAGTGCAGCAGACTGATGAAGTGTCGAGCCATAGGCAGCTTGCGCGGGTCCGAGCGTTAGCACCGCCGTAGCTGAGAATGTCCGCTCTCCGCCCAACTCGAAGACCCCAACTCTGGGGCATAGCAATCCTTGGCCCGGACACTCCGAGCAACGATTGGTGTCTGCAGGCCGTTCCTTTCGACATACTAGCAGGCTAAACTCGAAAGTGCAGGGCATTGGATCAATCACGCACCACGGGTCGCTCGCCAATGGAGACGGGCCAATTTCATCCATCATCCGACGCTAGCTGTGCCCCAACAAGCCAATAAAATGCTTCAGCGCCTTCTGTGCGGTGCGCTCCGCCGTCTCACCATCCACGCCCCATTGTGCAAAATGCCCGTCGATATACATGCGTGCCAAGCCGTAAACCAGCGCACGCCCCGCGATCTGGGTCTCTGCAAGATCGTCTGACGCCAGAAGGCCGCGCCGCTGCGCCTCGGTGAGGGCTTCTTCCATCAGGGCTCGGATTGCGGCGTTATCCCGCCGCAAGGAAGCAGAACTGTCCCAGTCAATCAGGCTTCGCGTGGAAATGATCTGGAAATGCGTGGGATTCTGAATTGCCCATTTCAAGTAAGCGACCCCCACAGCTGCGAAGCGCCCAAGCGGATCGTCAAACGCAACGCCTTTGACCGCCAGCGCTATTTCCCCGAGAAAGCGACGTGTCGCCTCTTCCGCGATGGCCGTCATCAGGGCCGTTTTGCTGGCGAAGTGACGGAAAGGTGCGCCGGGCGACACACCCACGCGCTTTGCGACCTCGCGCACGCTGACATTATCTGGACCACCTTCCTCGGCGAGCTGCACCGCAGCCTTGATCAGCGCCTCTCGCAGGTTGCCGTGGTGGTAAGTCGTCGGCGTCGGCTTGGTGGCGTCGGTCATCTCGATCTTTCGTAAGCTGGGATCCGCCGAAGCGATGTAATCAGTGATTACAAATGGAATCAGACTGGGCAGTCACATCCCGCTGCTCCTGAACTCCACGGGAGGAAGTGATCATGCCGACGACAAATCAAGACTTGGAAGGTCGCCAAACACTGGAGCCTTTTCAACCTCATCCGGGGTTTACCTTCAGCCCCAATTCGACTCTGGCAAATATGGCGCTTTATCGGATTGCTGCCATCGCCGGATTTGGCGCAGCCGCTGTCCTGCTGGTCAATGCTGCCAAGCGCAGCGGTGTCATCGCCACCACCGACCTGACGCAGCTGCCCAACTTCACCGGAACCGCCAACGACCAGGATGGGATGAGGAGACATTATTGGGCGTCCTGCTCGCAAGAGCTTTATGCAATCGACCCGGCCAGATTCTGCGCATTAGCAACCCCCGCCGGGCGATGGCGATCAGTCCATCGCCCCCACATCCAGCCCCGTCCAGTGCGCGGCAAAGGCCCACATGTCGGCAGTTTCTGCGATGATCTTGTCGGTCGGCTTGCCTGCACCGTGCCCAGCGCGGGTTTCGATACGGGCAAGATGTGGCATTGGGCCGATGTCGGCGGCCTGCAACGCGGCGACATATTTGAAGCTGTGACCGGGCACCACGCGGTCATCCGCATCGGCCGTGGTCACGAGGATGGCCGGGTAATCTTTGCCCGGCTTGATGTTGTGATAGGGCGAATAGGCCAGCAGGTTGCGGAACTGGTCCTCGACTGCGGGGTCGCCGTATTCCTCGGCCCACATCTGCCCGCTGGTGAACTTGTTGAAGCGCAGCATGTCCAGGACGCCGACGCCGACCAGGGCAACAGCGAAAAGTTCCGGCCTCTGGTTGACCACCGCACCGATCAGAAGGCCCCCACTGGATTCGCCTTGAATGGCCAGCCCGTGCGGCGGCGTGATGCCGCTTGCCACCAGATGCTCGGCCGCGGCGATGAAGTCATCAAAGACGTTCTGCTTGTTCAACCGGCGCCCGGCATCATGCCAGGCGAACCCGTATTCCCCGCCGCCGCGGATGTTGGCGCCGGCCAGAACGCCGCCCTGCTCGACCCAGGCGAGTTGCGAGGGGTTGTAGATCGGCTGCATGCTGATCCCGAAGCCGCCGTAGCCATACAGCATGGTCGGTGCGGGGCCGGTGACGTCCTTCCTCCGGACTATAAACATCGGCATTTCCGTGCCGTCCGCGGACATGAAGAACTGTTGCTCGACCACGATCCCGTCAAGGTCGGCCGCAACCTCTGGCTCTGACCACGCCGTGTGAGTGTTTTTCGCCATATCGTAGCGGTAGACCGAGGTCGGCGCGTTGAAACTGGTATAGACGAAAAACACCTCGTCATCGTCGAGGGTTCCGTAAAACGCGCCGGCCGAGCCGATTCCGGGAAGTTCCACTTCGCCATCCGGCATGCCATCCAGCGTGTATCGCCGGATCTGGGTGTTGGCATCGACAAGATGCGAGGTGATCAGCCGATTGCCGACCAGCCATGCGTTGTTGAGAACGTCGTCCCCTTCGGCCAGCAGATCAACAAAGACGGCGTCGGGGTCCGAGATGTCCAGCGTCACCAGCTTGCGCCGTTCGGCATCCTTGCTTGTCATGACATAGAACCGTGTGCCGACGTTGCCGATGACGCCCCACTGATTGTCAAAATCGGCGATGATCGTCCGGGGTTGCCAATCGTCGTCAGTCAGGTCCACCAGCATCAGGTTGTTGGCCGCATAATCGCCATGAGAGGTGATGACTGCATAGCGCCCGTCCTCGGTGACGTCGAAGACCTGCAACAGGCTCGGCTTATCCGGAGTTGCGTAGAGCAGCCGATCCTCAGTCTGGGGCGTGCCGAGTGCATGAAAATAGACGGAATGTCCGCCGACCGCGACCTGCGCCGAGGCACCCGCCTCGGGGTCGGCGTAGCGGCCGTAGAAGAACCCGGTGCCGTCCTTGGCCCATTCGATCGTCGTGAACCTTGCCCGTTCGACCTTGTCCTGCAGCACCTCGCCGGTGGCCACGTCCAGCACATTGATGGTGCGCCAGTCCGTTCCGCCATCCTGCACGGCATAGGCCATAAGCGACCCGTCCTGGGAGGGCGACCATTCCGCGAGCGCCGTTGCACCATCGTCTGACCAGGTGTTCGGGTCGATCAGCACACACTCCGGTCCATCGACACCGTCCCGCACAATGAGCGACGGCTGATTCACCAGTCCGGTTTGACGGATGTAGAAGTAAAGTTCGCCGCGCTTGAAGGGCGCACTTGCAAAGTCGGAACTGTACAGCGCGTTTAGCCGTTCGCGAAACACCTCGAGTCCAGGCAGCGTCGCCAGATAGGTATTGGTAACTTTGTTCTGGGCCGCCACCCAATCCGCCACGCCTGCGTCATTAGCTGCTTCGGTTTCCAGCCAGCGATACGGATCGGCGACAACTTCGCCAAAGAGTTGGTCAACAACGTCACCACGCTACGTTTGGGGATATTCGAGAGGTGTCATCTGAACTTCAGGCTCCGATTGGGCGAATAGAGGTTGAACAAGTGCGAGGAGCGGCAACGCAAGAATTGCGCCCCGCCATCGCGGCCTCATGTATTGATCGCTGGTCATGATCGGCTCCGGTTCAAGAAAGGATTTGTGTGAACCTGACTGCATTGCTGCCCAGGTTTGATTTGCATCAGCTTTTCGGTCAGTTTGCTTTGCGAAGCGCTTGGGCGGTCGCGCGGGGGTAATCGGCATAGCCTTGGGCACCGCCCGCGTACCATGTTTCCCGTGACGGCACCGGTGCCAGTTCAACATCATCTCTGAACCGCTCGACGAGATCCGGGTTGGACAGGAACGGAGTTCCGAACGCCACCAGATCGGCCATCCCCGATTGCATCAGGGTTTCGGCGGTGCCCTTGCTCAAGCCGCCATTCGCAATGATGAGCCCGTCATAGAACTTGCGAAAATGCCTGGCGGTGCCGTCTTTCATGGCTTCGACAGGCGTTCCGGCAAGGTCAGTGTCACTGTTCTGAAACTGAACATATGCGATCTTCAGCTTGGAAACCTGCGCAACGAGATGCTCGTAGGTCGGAAGTGTCTGCGCCGTCGGGCAAAAATCGCCCATCGACACCGCAGGACTAAGCTTCAGGCCAACCCGGCCCGGCCGCCATTCCGAAGCCATTGCCTGCAGTATTTCCAGCGGGAGCCGACTGCGGTTCTCGATGCTGCCGCCGTAGGCATCTTGCCGAAGATTGAAAGCGTCACTCAGGAATTCCGGGATCAGATAGCCGACGGTGCCGTGCAATTCGACGCCATCGAAGCCAGCCGTCTGCGCAAGTCGGGTCGCGTTTGCATAGTCGCCGATCGTCCGGGAAATATCGTCAAGCGTCATCGCCGCAGGGAGAGGCGAGGCCTTAAAACCGCCGGGCGTGAACACCCTGCTGGTTCACCCTGACCGCAGATGGAGCAAGCGGCAGAGAGCCGTCGAGCAGGTCGGGATGCGAGACCGCCCCGCAGTGACCAAGTTGCACGATGATCCGGCCGCCCGCCTCGTGGACAGCGTCCGTCACGCGCTTCCATCCCTCTGCCTGCGCTTCGGTGAAAAGGCCCGGGACGTTGATTGCACCGATCGCCTCACGGCTTGGCCAGGTGCCCTCTGTCAGGATCAGCCCTGCCGAGGCGCGCTGCTGGTAGTATTCAGCCTGAAGCGGGGTCGGAATCAGCGCCGCATTCTCAGTTCGCGCGCGCGACATCGAGGCCATCACGATGCGATTGGGGAGGTCTATTTCGCCGAGTTTGATCGGCTGGAACAGGATATCTTTCGACATGGCGTTTCCTGACTTTATGAGATGAGTTTGTGGGATTTGGCCCCGCTGCGGGCTTTGGCAGACGGGCGCACGGCTTGCGGCTCAATGGGGTGTGTCGCCCACTGAGTCAGATGCCTCATTTCGTTTCACGGGCTTTTAGAACTTCCGCCACGGCGACGCCGACTTCGATCAACGCCGCATTCCGTGTCTCAAAATTTGTCGGCGAGTCCGAGATAAAGATCGCTACGAAATATGGTGCGCTGTCGGGCGGCGAGATCATCGCAACCAGATTGCGGGTATAGCCTTCGCCGCTGCCCGATTTGTCCGCCACTTGCCAGCCTGACAGCATGCTTGCACGGATCAACGCGCCGGTCACACCGCCGTGGCGCATCCAATCTGTCAGTTGCGCACGCGACGCGGCGGGCAGCGCATCGCCCAGCAACATCGCCTCCCACGTCGAAAGCATTGCGGCGGGGCTGGTTGTATCGCGCGGATCGTCCGGGTCAAAGATGTTGAGATCAGGCTCGCTCCGGTCTAGCCGCGTCACGCTATCGCCGATGCGGCGCAAGAAGGCGGTCACCTCCTGCGGGCCACCCAGTCGGGCGATCAGCAGGTTGGCGGCGGTATTGTCGCTCATGTCGAGGCTGGCAAGGCAGAGGTCGCCAACCGGCATGGTCCCGCCGACATGCGTCTCGGTCACCGGCGCATAGTCAAGGATATCGGCCTGCCGCACTTCCAGATGGTCGTCTAGTGACAGCGTGCCAGCGGCGACCCGGTCGAGCACCGCGCCGCAAAGCACGGATTTGAACGTGCTGGCCATGAGGAACCGTTCCTCCACCCGGTGTCCCCATTGCCAGTGCGAACCACTGTCGCGGACCAGCACGCCGATGCGCGCGTCAAGGTCTGATTCCAGCGTGCTGACCGTTTCGGCAAGGCGTGCTTCGAGGGCCTCTGCGAAGGCGGGCGATGCCAGCAGCAAGCTGGCGAGCAAGCCAACCAGAACACGGGGGAGTTTGACGAAATTTGGGGTCATGTGTCGGTCGTCCCTTTGAGATGTGGGCATACCTTGCCAAGGCCCTTGAAGGGCCGGGACATCTGCCACGAAATATCTGTCTACAGCGTTTGCCGGATTGGCTTGTCGCTGGTCATGCGGCCTGCGGGGGCGCGGGCAATCACCTTGATCTCGAAATCAAAGCCCGCCAGCCAAGTTACGCCGACTGCCGTCCAGGTCGGATAGGGCGGCTTGCCGATAACCCGTTCGCGCACGGCCATGATGGTTTCAAACTGGTTTGCCGGATCGGTGTGGAAGGTCGTGACATCCACGATATCCTCAAATCCGCATCCGCCGGCCTTGAGCACGGCCTTCAGATTGTCAAAGGCGAGGGACACCTGCCGTTCGAAGTCTGGCTCGGGGGAGCCATCCGCACGGCTTCCGACTTGTCCGGAAACGAACAGCAGATCGCCTGATCGGATCGCTGCTGAATAGCGATGCTGTTCATACAACGAATGCCGATTGGCCGGAAAGATTGCTTCTCTTTGGGTCATCGTCTGGTTCCTCTCAGGTGAACCATGGATTCGCCCACAGCTGCGCAAAACTCGGCCAGCGCGGCCGCGAACTCTCCAGATTTTCTGGCTGACATGGCCCCCAAGGTTTATGCAACCCGAAACCCTCCGTATGCTGATGTGGTGCCTAGGCACATATGATGCAACCCGGGCATACGAACCGGTAAAGCCAAGCGTCACCAGATCGGCATGCAACTGCTTCACTGTTCGCCGTTGTTTGCGCGACTTCCCAGCCTCGTTCTTCAGCCAACCCGCCACCTTGTCTGCAAACGGGTCAAGCGTGTTTTGCCGCTCAGGCGTCGCAAATTTTGTCTCGATATGTTCGCCGTCAGATGTTTGGTAACGGTATTCCGTGAGACTGCCGTCAGCCGCGCGATCTCGCGGATCGACAGCTTCTGCCGCAAATGCATCCGTCGGCTGATGTTCAATATTCCATGTGGATCACTCGGTTGCCCCCGCCACTCACCGCTTTGGGGAAAGGTTCACATGGCTCAGCTCTCAATGAAATTATGCGCCTAACAGGCTCAGTTCTGGGTGAAAATCAACAGGTCTGGCCGTAGATTGCAGAATTCGCTGTTATCGGCCCTTAACGGGGTAATCGTGCGAGACTGGATTGCTTCAGACTGGCTCCACCAGCACGTGCCTTTCAGGCAAGGGTCTCTTTTAGGATCGGAACGCAACCGAAAGGGGTGACGGGTCGCGGATTTCAATCACAGTTGGGACCTCACGCAGGAAGGATGCCGCCAAGGCCGCCTTAAACTCTTCAACGTCGGCTGGGGACTCGGCGTGACACCCCATGGCTATGCCCAGTGCGACGAAATCTGGTGCAAGGATATCAACGCCGATCTGGGGGATGGCGCGTTCTGCCATCATCGCCTTGATTTCGCCGTAGCTTGCATTGTTCCAGATGATGATCGCGGAGGCGATCTTCGCCTCCACCGCTGAAGTGAGTTCCGCGAGTGAGAATTGCAGGCCGCCGTCGCCGATCAGGCAGACCGAAGCACGGTCCGGCGCGCCGAGTTTGGCCCCAAAGGCAGCGGGCAGACCGTAACCGAGGGTGCCATAGCCGGTGCTGGAGTTGAAGTAAGACCGCGGGCGGGCCGATTGGTAAAACTGATTGGCAGCATAGACCGGCTCTGTTTGGTCGCCAGCGATGATGGCATCTGGGAAAACCTCGGCAATCGCGGCCATCAGGCCACGGTGGGTTTTGCAGGCAGGCCAAAGGGTTGCGTCGATCTGTTCGCGCACCGCACTTGCCCGTAACGCGCCATCTATGCGCGCGGTGGGACCAGTGGGCGTGGTGCAGCGCAGTTCAGCCAGCAGCGGGGCGCAGGCAAGTTTTGCATCTGACACGATTCCCAAAGCCGCAGGCACCGAGGTGGTCAGTTGCAACGGATCAATATCAATGCGGATCAACTGGCCATTGATCTGCAACGGATGCGGTTCAGGATACATTTCTGTCTCACCAAATTCCGTCCCCACCGCAAGGATCACGTCGCAGGCAGCCATCTCTGCCCGCATCGCGACCAGCCCAAGGTTACCTGACAAGATCAACGGATGACCCGCAGGCAGAATCCCCCTGCCGTTGATCGTCATGAACACCGGGGCGTTCAGATGCTCGGCTATGGCGCGGATTTCGCTAGCGGCCCCCGCAGCGCCACCGCCTGCCACGATCATCGGGCGGTGGGCTTGGGCCAGCAGGTTGGCGGCAGAAGTAATGGCTGCAGGTTGCGGGCCGGGTTTGGTCGGCAGGGACCACGGTACAAAAGGCCCTTCGCCCATCTCGGCGACAATAACATCCAAGGGGATTTCGATATGCACCGGGCGCGGGCGCTGGCTGCCGAACACCGCAAAGGCGCAGGCAAGGATGCCGGGCAGTTGCGCGGGGTCCAGCAGAGTATGGCTGAAGGCCGCCACCCCAGCCACAAGGTGCTGCTGCGAGCGCAGTTCGTGCAAACGGCCCTGCTGCATGCCCAACTGGTCGCGGGCGTTGACGGCAGAGATCACCAGCATCGGCACCGAATCGGCGTAGGCTTGACCCATCGCGGTGGCAATATTGGTCATGCCGGGGCCGGTGACGATAAAACAGACGCCGGGCTTGCCAGTCACCCGCGCATAGCCGTCCGCCATGAAGCCAGCGCCCTGTTCGTGGCGCGGGGTGATATGGCGGATTCGCGTATCGGGCAGGCCCCGGTACAGTTCCAGTGTATGCGCACCGGGGATGCCGAAGATCAAATCGACACCGTAAGCCTCAAGCAGTTCGACCAGCACTTCACCGCAGGTGGACATGGTTATTCTCCGAAAGCGACGCTGGGCAGAACGCACAGCATTTCATAAAGGAAGTTCGCGGCAATCAGCGCGGTGTTGCCGGACGGGCCGTAAGGTGGCGAGACCTCGACCAGATCGCCGCCGATCAGGTTCAGACCCCGGCAGCCCCGGATGATTTTCAGCGCCTGCCAAGTGGACAGGCCACCCACTTCGACCGTGCCAGTGCCGGGGGCGAAAGCGGGATCAAGACTGTCGATGTCATAGGTCAGATAAACCGGATGATCGCCGATCACCTCGCGCACGCGCGCCATCAGCGACTTCATCGACTGATACCAGCATTCCTCGGCCTGAACGACGGTAAAGCCCTGCTGACGCGACCAGTTGAAATCATCGGGCGAATAGCCCGAGCCGCGCAAGCCGATCTGGAACACCTTGTCGCAGGCGAGCAATCCTTCCTCCACTGCGCGGCGGAACGGCGTGCCGTGGGCGATTTTCTCGCCAAACATCTCGTCATTCACATCGGCATGTGCGTCGATATGGATCAATGCCACCGGGCCGTGGACTTTGTGCATTGCCCGCAGGATCGGCAGCGTCAGGGTATGGTCACCACCCAGCGTCAGGGGTTTGCAACCATGCGACAGGATCTCGTCATAGGCCGTCTCGATGATGCCGATGGATTTCTTCAGATCAAAGGTGTTGATCGCCACATCGCCAATATCGGCCACCTGCAGCGAGTCAAGCGGGCGTGCGCCGGTCGCCATATTGAAAGGGCGCAGCATGCAGGATTCCGCCCGGATCTGGCGCGGACCATGCCGCGTGCCAGAACGGTTTGAAGTGCCGATATCCAGCGGCACACCCACAAAGCAGACACCCAGTCCCGCCGCCGTGGGTTGGCTGGGCAGCCTCATCATCGTGGCGGGCCCGGCAAAACACGCCATGTCATTGCCGCCAAGCGGTTGATTGAATGTGGTCATCGGCTTGCCCCTGTCGCTGTAGTCTTGGTAAAGCTGTAGCCAATCGTGCCCAAGCGAAACACGCCAGAGATCAGAAGTTCGCATTGATGCCGGTCAATTTGAGTGCGACGTTTTCCGAAGTTTGACGTGCCCGAAAACTTTGTGACAACATACCCTGTGACAAAACGATGCTTGGTCTGACAAGATAAATGGCAGGCCAAGCCGATATCGCCTCCGGCAGATCATTCTTTTGCCAATCGCATACATCGACGAACGCCAAACTGAGTTTCGGCTCATCGCTATTGAACCGCCACACAAACCAGCGTCACTGAGGCCAGAAAAAGAAGCACACAAGCCCGCCAGCGACCCCAACATTCAGGAGAGACACATGTCCTACACCCTTACCCGCCGTGCCAGCCTTGCGCTTGCCACCGTGTTGTTCACGGGCGCTTTCGCCCCGGCTTTTGCCGATGCACTGGACGATGTGACCAAAGCTGGCGTGATGAAAGTCGGCATCTTCCAAGATTTCCCGCCTTTCGCCTCGCTGAACACCAGCATGAAGATTGAAGGCTATGATACCGAAGTGGCAGACAAACTGGCCGCTGCATTGGGCGTGAAGGCGGAACTGGTTGCCATCACCGGGCAAAACCGCATCCCGTTCCTGACCGAGGGCAAGGTCGATGTGCTGCTGTCGATTGGTTTCAGCGATGAACGCGCTGAAGTAGTGGATTTCGCAGCCCCCTATGCGCCCTATTACATAGTGGTGATGGGGGCGAAAGAGTTGGACGTGGCAGACGCCGCAGGCCTTTCCGGCAAAACCATCGCCGTGAACAAAGGCACGCTTGAGGACACCGAAGTCACCAAGATCGCACCCGCCGATGCCGACATTCAACGCTATGCCGACTATAGCGGCGTGATCTCGGCCTTCCTTGCGGGCCAAGCGCAGTTGATGGTTGTCGGCAATGACGTTGGTGCCACGATCCTTGCGCAGAACCCGGCGATCGAGCCGGTGGAGAAGTTTCAGCTGTTGTCCTCGCCCAGCCAGATGGCAGTGAAGAAGGGTGAAACCGCCTTGAAAGATGCGCTGGACAAGGCGATTGCCGATATGAAGGCTGATGGCAGCCTGAACGATGTTGCAGTCAAATGGCTGAAGCAGCCGTTGGCCAAAGACTTCTGATCCAGACATGGGTTACGAGCTGGATTTCAGCGCGATCACGGCCAGCATGGGCCTGCTCCTTGAAGGGGCGGGCCTGACTTTGGCCCTGACCGCGATTGCCGCCACGCTTGGCATGGCGCTGAGCATTGGCGGCGCTGCCACCCGGCGCTGGGGTCCGGTCTGGACGCAGAGGGTTGTGGGCGCTTATGTCGAGCTGATCCGCAACACCCCCTTCATCGTGCAGTTGTTCTTCATCTTCTTCGGCCTACCCAGCCTTGGCATCAAGCTGACTGCTCTGACGGCGGCGGCGCTTGCGATGACCATCAACCTGACGGCTTACGGCATTGAAATCATGCGGGCGGGGCTTGAGGCCGTGCCGCCCGGTCAGCGTGAGGCCGGGCTCTCGCTGGGCCTGTCGCCGCTGTCGGTTTTCCTCTACGTCACCCTGCCGCAAGCGGTGGCGGTGGTCTATCCGGCGCTGGTCAGCCAGATCGTCATAACCATGCTGGAATCGGCTGTGGTCAGCCAGATCGCGGTGATTGATCTCACCCACGTCGCCGACCTGATCCAATCGCGCACCTACCGCGCCTTTGAGACTTATTTCATCGTCACCCTGATCTATCTTGGCATGGCGCTGATCTTGCGCTGGCTGTTCAACCTTGCCGGCCAGCGATATTTTGCGGGGCAACGCGGATGATCACTTTGTCCCTTAGCGATATCATTCCCTACCTGCTATTGGCTGCGCGCTGGACGCTGCTGCTCTCGCTGATTGCCTTTGTAGGCGGTGGTATCGGCGCGACACTGCTGCTGCTTTGGCGCTATGGCGCGCCTAAAATTGGCGGGCGGGCGACCACGATTTATATTCAACTGCTGCAAGGTACCCCATTGCTGCTGCAACTGTTTCTGGTGTTCTTCGGCCTGCCGCTGCTGGGGGTCGAAGTCTCCCCCCTGATTGCCGCTGGCCTTGCGCTGACCCTCTATGCCAGTGCGTTTCTGGCCGAGATTTGGCGCGGCTGCGTCGATGCCATCCCGCGCGGCCAGTGGGATGCCAGCGCCAGTCTCGGGATGAATTTCACCACGCGGATGCGCTATGTCATTCTGCCGCAAGCCCTGAAGATCGCTATTCCGCCGACCGTGGGCTTTCTGGTGCAGCTGGTGAAAAGCACAGCGCTTGCGTCGATTGTGGGCTTTGAAGAATTGACCAGATCCGGCCAGATCGTCGCCAACGCCACCTTCAAACCGCTGATCATCTACGGCCTTGTCGCCTTGATCTACTTTGCCATTTGTTACCCGCTGACCCTTGGTTCCCGTGTGCTGGAACGTCGGCTGCGGGTCACGCGCTAACCGGAGTTTCCCCATGGCCAGCCCCAATGAAACGATGATCGAACTGCGCAATGTCGACAAATGGTATGGACAGTTTCAGGTTTTGAAAGACATCTCGCTGACCGTGACCAAGGGCGAGCGCGTGGTGATCTGTGGCCCGTCGGGGTCAGGCAAATCCACCGTGATCCGCTGCATCAATCGGCTGGAAGAGCATCAGAACGGACAGATCCTAGTCGAAGGCGTCGAGTTGACCGCCGACAGCAAGAATATCGACCATGTGCGGCGCGAAGTTGGCATGGTGTTCCAGCAGTTCAACCTGTTTCCGCATCTGAGCATCCTCGACAATCTGACGCTTGCGCCGCGCCGGGTGCGCAAGCAATCGCGGGCCGAGGCGGAAGAGCGCGCCATGCTCTATCTGAAGCGGGTGCGGATCGCCGAACAGGCGCATAAATTCCCCAGCCAGCTTTCTGGTGGCCAGCAACAGCGCGTCGCCATCGCCCGCGCGTTGTGCATGGAGCCGCAAATCATGCTGTTTGACGAGCCGACCTCGGCGCTTGATCCCGAGATGATCAAAGAGGTGTTGGATGTGATGGTAGAATTGGCAGAAGACCGCATGACGATGATTTGCGTGACGCATGAGATGGGCTTTGCCAAGACCGTCGCCGATAAGGTTATCTTCATGGATCACGGTCAAATCGTCGAAATCGCCCCGCCAGAAGAATTCTTCTCGAACCCCAAAAACGAACGTACTCAACTGTTCCTCAGCCAAGTGCTGAAGCACTGACGCATCACATCGCCTTTGGCAGCCGGACCCGCCGCTTCGGGCTGCCAAGCGCGACCTTCGCGTCATGTGCCTGACGAAGTTCTTTTAGAAACGCCGACAAAACCGGCTTTTTGACCTCGGTCTTGCGTGTCGCAAGGTAAACCGGGTTTTGATAGCCCAACTGATCCTCCAACAACGGGCGCATTCTGTCTTGCGCAACCCAGTGCTGCGCCACATGCGCTGGCAGAAAGCCAATGTAGCGGCCAGACAGGATAAAGGCCGCAACCCCTTCCATCAGATCGGCCACGGCGGTGGAACCGGTCTTGATACCGGGCAGCAGTTCGGGAGAGGCATAGGCGCGGCGCACGAATTGGTGGTCTTTCAGGTCTGCCACCTCAATCTCACGGTGCTGGGCGAACAAAGGATGCCCCTGACCGCAATACAGAACCTGCCGCTCTTCAAAAATGTCCTCATAGTCCAGATACGGCGAATGCTGGCCGCAGGTGCCAAGGCCGAGATCGCAACTGCCCTCCAGCACCACCCGCTCAATCTCGGAGGGTGAGGTGACACGGATGGTGATCTGAACCTCGGGGGCCAAGTCAGTGAAGGCCGCAATCGCGCGGTGCAGCGCGCAGACCGGATTGGTGATCAGGCTATCGACGATGCCGACCACGAGGTTACCTGTCAGGCAATTCCGCGCGGCTCCGGCATCAGTGCGAAACTCGTCCAACGCCATGAACAACCGCTGGCTGGCTTGATAAATCAACTGCCCCCGCTCGGTCAACCGAAACCCCGACCGCCCGCGCTCGCACAGCCGCATCCCTAGCCTCTGCTCCAGCGAGGTCATATGGGTACTGATGGTGGACTGGCTGATGTTCAAGTCGATCTGCGCGGCCGAAAATCCGCCAGCATCAACCACCTTTGCGAAGACCTTGAGAAGCCTGATGTCGCCTTCAGAAAGATTGCTCAACATTCGGGCGACCTGCTGTGAGGATTTCTAGCAATGCTACGCGGTTCGGCACAAGTTCTCAACCTGAACGTCCGAAATCGGTCCTATCCCCGCACACGGTCGCGGTCGGCGCCTGCAAGGACTGATACAAAGCTGGCCACTGCCGGATCACTTTTCCCGCAGGTACGACGAAGACACATATCCCTTCAATGTGCGCGCCTGCTCCAACGCGACCTTGCACCAGCGGGTGCCGCCGATAAGCTGACAGCTGTCGACGCGCACCACCGCTCCGTTTGGCAGGCCTACGATGACAATGTAACCGGTTCCGGGGCCCGCCCGCATCTTCAGCATGTCATCATCCTTGACGCCATATACCTCATAGCGTTCACGCCAACCTGCCGCTGCGGGTTCAGCGGTCAGTCCTGCTGACAGCGCAGCCATCATCAGTGCATAAAGGACGGTTCTGCGCATCCCAATCTCCTTTTCCCTAATCCAAATAGCAGTTTACTCTGTTCGCTTGCCGAAAGGAACGGCCAGCAGGCTGCAGATAAGGCTCTGGGGATTGACCAGCAATGATTTGCTCTGCCCAGTGATCATGGGCTTTCGGGCGAGATAACGCGCCGAACGGCTGTTTTGTGGAAAGCATCAGCGCGTTACGGGAAGGACGTTGAACGCCAGATAATACCCAATCGGGGATTATTTTATTGGGCGGCGGAAGGTTAAGATTGTTGCCTTCCGACAACGTCAGCGCTTCGTGCCCGGACACCTGCGCAACCTGAAAGGCCACCCATGGAGCTTAGGCAATTGGGCGTCCTCAGGATTGCGGTGGAATGGGGCAGGTCAATGAAAATCTCTCGAACCTGGGATGATGCGCGCCTTCCTCGGGTGGATGTGTGTCGGGGCTGGGATTGGGGCCTTCACCTCGTCTGCGCGCGACAACTGGGGGACAAGGCTGCGGTCCGACAGACGCAGAAGCACATCACTGCGATCTTGCAGGCCTTCGACAACAATATGGGTCACGCCAGACGCCGGATCGCGTTGCAGACAGCCTGTCACCTGCATCAGCCTTGCGGTCATGACCACCTTGCGAAAGGTCATCATCACTTTGGGCCAGACCACCAAATTGGCGACACCTGTTTCATCCTCCAGCGTGATGAAGCAAACGCCTTTGGCACTGCCAGGGCGTTGGCGCACCAGCACCAACCCAGCCAATTTCAGACGGCAACCATTGGGCTTGCGCGGCAGATCAGCCGCACAGACAAAGCCTTGCCGCGTCATGTTGGCGCGCAGAAAGGCCATCGGATGTGCCTTCAACGACAGGCGCAGCGTCTGGTAATCGGCCACCACCTGCTCGCAGAGCGGCATCTGCGGCAGGTTGGTCAGAGTCTCGGTTCCTTCATCGTACCCGGGTTTGAACAGTGGCAGATCGGGCGCATCGCGAAGCGCTTTCGACTCCCAGAGTGCAGCACGGCGGTCCAAGCCCATGGAACGAAAGGCATCGGCTGCCGCGAGGCTGCGAATCGTGCGGCCATTCAGGTGCGCACGCGCAGCCAGATCAGGCAGGCTGTCAAATGGTTCGCTGCGGACTTCCAACAACTGCTCGGCCGCAGTGCGTCCCATTCCGTCGATTTGCCGCAGGCCCAACCGCAGGGCAAAGTTGTTGCCCGATGGCTCTAGCGTATTGTTCCATTCGCTGAAATTCACATCCGCCACCCGCAATTCCACCCCATGCTCGCGGGCATCGCGCACAATCTGGGCGGGGGCGTAAAAGCCCATCGGCTGCGAGTTCAGCAAGGCACAGGCAAAGACAGCTGGGTAATGGCATTTCAACCAAGACGAGACATAGACCAAAAGCGCGAAGCTGACTGCGTGGCTTTCAGGAAAGCCATAGTCACCGAAACCCTTGATCTGGTTGAAACAACGCTGAGAGAAATCAAGATCATAGCCGCGATCCACCATTCTGTTAACCATCAATTCTTCTAGTTTTTCGATGGTCCCACGCGAGCGGAAGGTCGCCATTGCGCGGCGCAACTGGTTGGCCTCAAGCGATGAGAAACGCGCCGCATCCATAGCGATTTTCATCGCTTGCTCCTGAAAGATTGGCACGCCGAGGGTACGCTCAAGGATATTCTTCAACTCATCCTGAGGATGCTCCGGCCCCGGAGTGGGATAGACCACCGGCTCTAAGCCGCTGCGCCGCCGCAAGTAGGGATGTACCATGTCGCCTTGAATCGGACCGGGGCGGACGATGGCGACCTCGATCACCAGATCGTAGAATTTTTTCGGCCTCAACCTTGGCAGCATGTTCATTTGTGCCCGGCTTTCCACCTGAAACACGCCCACGCTGTCACCCCGACACAGCATGTCATAGGTTGGTTTGTCATCCGGTGGGATGGAAGCAAGATTGTGGGAGACCCCGTATTGGTGCTTCAGCAGGTCGAAGCATTTGCGGATGCAGGTCAGCATACCCAAGGCCAGCACATCGACCTTCAGGATGCCGAGTTCATCAATGTCATCCTTGTCCCATTCGATGAAACTGCGATCGGGCATGGCGGCATTTCCGATCGGCACGGTGTCATGCAGCGCACCTTCGGTCAGGATGAAACCGCCAACATGTTGGGAAAGATGGCGGGGGATCCCGATCATCTGCCCCGCAAGGCGCAGCGTCCGCGACATCAGCGGATCGGTAAGATCCACCCCCGCCTCGGCTGAATTCGCCTCACCCATGCTGGTGCCCCAACTGCCCCATACGGTTTTCGCCAAAGCCGCCGTCACATCTTCTGACAGGCCCATAACCTTGCCGACGTCGTGAATGGCAGAGCGTGGGCGATAATGGATGACGGTGGCACAAAGGCCCGCGCGGTGGCGGCCATATTTGTCATAGATATGCTGGATCACCTCCTCGCGCCGCTCATGCTCAAAATCCACGTCGATATCGGGAGGCTCGTCGCGGTCGATGCTGATGAACCGCTCAAAAAGCAATTCCTGTTCGGCCGGATCAACCGAGGTAATCCCCAGCACAAAACAAACCGCCGAATTGGCCGCCGAACCCCTGCCTTGGCACAAGATACCTTGCCCCCGCGCCCAAAGGACGATTTCGTGAATCGTCAGGAAATATTGCGGGATATTCTTGAGCCCGATAATCCCCAACTCTTTCAATAGCAGGTCCTTCACCTTTTCGGACAAGCCGTGAGGATAGCGCTCAGCTGCTCCTTGCCATGTCAGCTTCGCCAACTGACTTTGAGCAGTTTCGCCGGGCGGCACGGTTTCCAATGGGTAATGATAGGCCAGCTCCTGAAGCCCGAAGTGGCAGGCATCGGACACCTCGCGCGTGGCACGTATCGCATGGGGCCAGTCAGCAAACAGGCGGACCATTTCGGCGGGTGATTTGAGATGCCGCTCGGCATTGGCATGCAGCAGAGGGCCGGCTTTGTGGATGGTGGTCTTCTCGCGGATGCAGGTCATCACGTCTTGCAAGGGGCGGCGGTCAGGCGCGTGGTAATGCACGTCATTTGTGGCAAGGATCGACACGCCGTGCGCCTTTGCCAGCCGATCCAGCCGATTGATCCGCGCCCGGTCGTCGCCACGATAAAGATAACTGACAGCAATATGCCGCAGAGTGGGCAGACGACGCACCAACTCGGGTAGGCGTCGGGGCAGCGCCGAGTCCGGTAGGACGATGAGTTGCAACTCCTCGGAATGACGCGCCAAATCGGCAAGCGTGATGTCGCAGGCCCCCTTGGTCTGCCAGCGTCCCTCTGCGTCATGCCGCTTGCCCTTGGTCAAAAGCCTGCAAAGCTGGCCATAGGCTGATCGGTTGCTGGGATAGGCCAGAAATTCCTCTCCTGTGATCAGGCGCAAACGGCAGCCAATGATGGGGCGCAGATTGGCTTTGCGGGTCTCGGTATGGATACGCACCACACCCGCCATCGTATTCAGATCGGCCACACCCAGCGCATCATACCCCAGCGAATGAGCCATCGCGACCAGTTCGCTGGCGTCCGAGGCTCCGCGCAGGAAAGAATAGGGCGTGGTCACCCCCAATTCCACATAATCGCTGCGCGGATTTGGCGGGAAGTTTCCAGTTAGCGTTTTGCGAGGAGGGCGGTTGTCGGTATCAGGCATCAGGCAAAGATCCCATGCAGGAACCAGCGGGGCGCACCGCCGCGACCATCATCGTGCAGCCCCTCGCGGTAAAGCCAGAAACGGTGACCTGCCTCATCCTCGACTTTGAAGTAATCGCGCAGGCGGGTGCCGGGCTTGTCCTGCCACCACTCAGGCGCAATGCGCTCGGGGCCCTGATAGCGCGCCACCCGGTAGCTGCGCCGCCGCCACTGGAATTGCGCAGGCGGGCCTTCCGGCACAGCATAAAGTACGTGGATTTCTTCGGGATGCTCCAGCAGGCGTTGCGGACGTTCTGCTCGCATCACTGCGATGTCGGATGCTCTTCCCTGCGCAGCATCCAGCGGAGTGGCCCGGATTTCTGCACGTTCGGGGATGTGGCTTGCCACGGGTCGAAGCAGTGCAAGCGCCTTCCTGCCAAACCGCGCCGTCAAGCGGTCGACCAGTTGCGCCAATTCAAGCCCGCTATCTGTGCCGCCTGCCAGATCAACCTGCCGGGTGCCAAGAGCTTCGGTGACTGTGGCCTCCAGCGAGATCAGGTCAAATCCAAAGCCGGGGTCGATCCGTTCCAGCCGATCACGGAACAGGAAGGCCAGATGGGCAGGATCGCGGCTGGGTGCCGCACAGGCTGCCTCGATCCGGCTAACCGTGCCATCGGTGTGATAGACAGTTAGCCGCAGCCGCCGCGCAGCCTGATGCGCCTTGGCGAATTGCTCGCACAACGCCGTGCAAAGCCCGGGCAGATGATGGGTCGGATCAAATATCGGCTCGGCTAGCCGGGCATCGGCGCGAAAGTTGGCGGGCTCTTCCGGCGGTGAAACCGGTTCAGGCAACTGCCCGGTCATCTGATCCAGCCGGATCAGCGGGTTCTGGGCCGGGGCCGCCCGGGAAAACCGTCGAGCCAGTGATAAGCGCGGCAGATTGGCGAGATGGCCGATCGTGCGCAAGCCAAGACGGTTTAGCAAAAGCACGGTTTCCCCGTCCAACCGCAGCGCAGCCACGGGCAGCGGCGCTACATCTGCACAGATCGCCCGCACCGCCCCAAATCGCGCCAGCGCCCAAGCCGCCCCGCAGGTTGGTGCCAGCGCGAGCCGGGCCGAAACCCCCAACATTGCTAGACTGGCCTCCATCTCTGCCAGCATCCCGGCCTCGCCGCCCCAGATGTGATCCGATCCGGTGGTGTCCAGGATCAACCCGTGGCCGCCACCTTCCGCCTCTGGCGCCCAGTCATCGGCAGCCGTCCAAGGGCACCAGCGCCGCGCCCAAAGCGCAAGGCGATCCAGCGCGACACGGTCTCCCTCTGTGTCTGCAAAATCCACGTTCAGATTAGGACAAAGCGCCCGCATGTCTGCCATCCGCGCGCCCATCGTCACCCCGGCGAGATGCGCTGCGCGGTTCGCAGCATAAATCACCGGCCCATGCGTGCGCTCAGCCGCCAGAACCTGCGGCCGATCATTCGGCAGCGCGTTGCCCAACCGTGCCTGCGCCTTCTGCCACCGCTCCATCGGGAAGTGCGGCAACCAGATCGATACGATCCGCCGTCCCGCCTTCATGACGTATCACCCATGTACCCGGCCTCCTGTCACGTGATCGGAACAATTCAACATGCCAGCGCGGATCGCCGGGCGCGCGCGCATCGTCTGGGTTTGCTGCAGAAGGCAGGGTTTCAATCCGCCAGCGATCACGCGCGGCACTCAGATCGGCGGTGGCCCCCTGCCGGATCAGCCAGCACGGCACGCCCGCCGACTCAACCCGCAACGCCAGCCGCTTCATTGCGGTGAAGTTCAGCGCTGCGAGATCACCACGGATTTCGGCAATCACCGCAGAGAGTGCGCGGCAGCGCAAGCCCTCCTCTGCCGCAATCATCACATCGACAGGCCGTGAAAGCCGCATCAATATCAGAGGCCCACAGCCCCCCAATCCCGGCAGATAGGGTCGGCCGGTTTCGCGTTGTGCCATCCGATCCTGAATCCACAGAACCGGCCCATCGACCTTGCCAATCTGCGCCAAAACGAACCCTGCCGCCGCCGCCTCTGCGCCGGTTGCGGTGAAAACTTCGGACAGAGTCGCTTCCACCCACCGTGCACCGGGGGCAGACGGCGGATATTTTGCTATCTGAGCAATCGGTATCCGGAACATGGCACGGGGAATCACATCTGTATGTTCTTATTTTGTTCTAATAGTCTTATTGCATAAATCAGGCAAGGAAGACCGACACCACTCAGAAAACACAGGCTCAGGATGAGGTCGTCCGACAGATCAAGGGGCTACGCGGAGAGATCAGTCAATTCTGTGTTGATTTTCCTCCTGAAGTGACCCGGGTTTTTCATCAAGAATTGACCCGGCTGAAGATTATGTTCTGCGGGTTAGGCTTGGGTCAAGACATGCGAGATCTCCTTTTTCGTTTTGCTACTGCTGAATCCTCGCTTCAATCAAACTGGAACGCCTCGCCAGGCTGAAAGACCAGCGGCACAAAGGTTCCGCGCCCCGTGGTCTGCTGCTGCTTCTGCCGATCTGCTCGCCAAACCCGGGTAAAGGCAGCAACCCGGCAGTGTAGCCCAGCTTTACCTAATCATCATGCAGTCGATTAGATGTGCGGTGTTGCTTGCGCGACTTCCCGGCCTCGGTCTTCAGCCAGCCCGACAGCTTTGCGGCAAAGGGATCAAGCTTGCTCGGCCGCTCGTCAGCCCTGGGCTCAGGCTCAACCGCTCCGGATCGCAAATACTTCCGAATGGTATTGCGCGATAACTTCATCCGTCGCGCGATCTCCCGAATGGATAGATGCTCATCGGTTGCAACACCGCCAGACGTTCTGTCCCCTCGGTGGATACGTCAAGGTAAGCCGCGCTACGTTCTGAAAAGGCGATGACCCTTCCAGCAAAGAAAACACCAAGCCCGGGTTTTGCAATATCATCGGCGATCTCGACACGGTGGGGCCGTCCTTCGGCCCGCTCGCAGCTAGCCGGATGCCGCAAGAGGGCTGATCGTTGATGTTCGAGAAATCGCGTCACTCAGCATCCAACGGATCAGCAAGATCGCTGGATTGAGGTTTGGATGCTGCCCGCAAAGCGCTTCCAACCCATCCAGACGGCAGTGAAACACCCGCTCCTCACGGGTCTGCGCCTTTGAGATCACTTGCACCGCACTGTCAGCCGGCCATCCAGCGCCCAGCAAACCTAACGTTATAGATGCCGCCTGCGACACCCCCATGTAACAGGCCAAAGTTGTTCCTGCCTGCGCCGTAGTGGTCCAATCCTGCGCGCCGTCGTGGCGCAGATGCCCGGTGGCAAGGATCAACCTTTCAGTCTTGCCACGCTCGGTCAGAAAGCTGCGAGCCGATGCGGCAGCAGCGCAGGCCGAGGTAACACCCGGCACGATCTCCCAGTCCACACCAGCGCTGTTCATGGCATCGGCTTCCTCGGCCCCTCTGCCAAAGATGCCCGGATCGCCGCATTTCAACCGCACCACCTGCTGCCCCGCCTGCGCCGATTCTACCAACAGGTCATTGATTTGCGCCTGCGGCATCGCATGGCAGCCCGGAGCTTTGCCGACATAAATCAGGCTCGCGCCTTTGCGTGCACGTTTTAGCAAAGCCGGGTCAGCAAGGCGATCATAATACACCACATCAGCGGCCTGCAGACGCTCCAATCCTCGCAAGGTGATCAGATCAGCCGAGCCAGGGCCTGCGCCGACAAGGCTGACGAAGCCCTGTTTTGCAGTTTTCGTTTGTGGGACGATGTAAGCTGTGGCGTGGCTGGGCTGCCGCGCTTGCCACACCCGAAAAGCAAGGATCAGGTTTGAAAATAACGGCTTGGGGGCAAGGGTGATCATTCGGCGGCCTCCGGCAATCTGAAACGGGTAAGCAATCCAGCAAGTTCGGGGCGGCAGGATCCGCAGGATGTGCCCGCACCCAAGGCCTCACTCAGCGCAGCGACACTCAGCGCGCGGCCCGATTGGATCGCCTCGCGGATGGAGTTGATCCCGACATTCAGGCAAGCACAAACCGTAGCACCGGGGTCGGGCATATCGGCACGCGGTCGGCCAGCGAGTGCAGCGAGTTCGGCTTCATTCAGGCGACTGGCGAGGTGATCGCGCGCCACCGCGACAGGCTCTGGTCCCGCAAAAAGTGCCGCCAGCAAGCGGCCCTCGGCGTGGAAGGCGATGCGGGCAAGCCCGCGTTTGGCGTCGATGACAGTAGCCGCCTCGGCATCTGGCAAGGCGAACAGGGCGCGGGCGTATTGGGTCCAATCCTCGGGCGCTGTAAGTCCCGCCAATTCCATCCGCCAGCCACCGGGAACCCGCGCGCGCGCCCAGTATTCTGCGGCGGGATGCAGCGGCGTGGCGCTGACGGCGAAGCCGAACCATTGCACCGGGTAAGGCATGGCTGCGACGGCGGCGGCTTTGCTTTCGGGCTGGCCCGAGATGGGGTCGACGATGCCCGGCACCAAAGCGTCAATGCGGGCGGCAGAGGCCGTCTCAGATGTCCAGTGCATCGGCGCAAATAATTGACCGGGGGCGGCGTTCTGGCTGATCAGGGCGCGCAGGATACAGCGTCCGTGGTCGTTGGAAAGCTCAACCAGATCATCGGGTCGGATGTTCAACCGCTTTGCATCTTCAGGGTGAATCTCGGCGAACGGCTCGGCCAAATGCTGGCTCAGGCGCGGCGATTTTCCGCTACGGGTCATCGTATGCCACTGATCACGGATACGCCCGGTGTTCAGCCGGAACGGGTGCGAAACCGTCAATTCTTGCGGCGGGCGCGGGGTGATCGGCAGCATCCGGGCGCGTGCATCTGCGGTGTGAAACACGCCTTTGGCGAAGAAGCGCCCCCCCTGCTGGCGCGGATTCTGCGGCCATGTGAATGGGGTGAGGGCGTCGTAACAGGCTCCGCTCATACGGGCGAGGTCAGAGATATCGAAATCGCTGCCGAGGGTTCCTGCAACGCCAGACAATGTAGCGTATTCCGCGAAAATCTCCGCCTCGGTTTCCCAGGCAAAGGCCTTGCCGTGCCCCATCCGTTTGGCGACCTGCGCTAGGATCCACCAATCGGGGCGGGCTTTGCCGGGGCGCGGCAGGATGCTGCGTTGACGGCTGATGGTGCGATCAGAATTTGTGACAGTGCCGTCCTTTTCGCCCCAAGCCGTCACGGGCAGCAGCACATGTGCCAGCCGCGCGGTGTCGGTTTCCGCCGTGATGTCGCTGACGACGACGAAGGGGCAAGCGCGGATGGCGCCCGCCACTGCATCGGCGTCCGGCATAGTGACGGCGGGATTGGTGTGGATGATCCAGATCGCCTTGATCCTGCCGTCCGCCACGGCGCGAAACATATCCACCGCTTTCAAACCCGGCTTTTGCGCCATCGTCGGGCTGGCCCAGAAGCCCTGCACGACATTGCGGTGGCGTTCGTTCTCAATATCCAGATGGCAGGCGAGCATATTGGCGAGGCCCCCCACTTCGCGTCCACCCATCGCGTTGGGCTGGCCGGTCACCGAAAACGGACCCATGCCGGGGCGACCGATACGGCCCGTCGCAAGATGGCAGTTGATGATCGCGTTGACCTTATCGCTGCCGGAGGAGGACTGGTTGATGCCTTGGCTAAACACCGTCACTACCTTTTCAGTGCCGGTCCAGAGATGCAGGAACGCGGCCAGATCGGCTGCGGGCAGGCCGGTTTCAGCAGGATCACTGGCGCAAGCGGCGGTCAGCGCCTCGGGGTAGCCTGCGACATTGGTCAGATAGTCGAGGTCAACTGCCCCCGCGTCGGCTATCGCCACCAAAAGGGCGTTGAACAGGGCGGCATCCGACCCCGGCGCTATCGCCAAATGCAGGTCAGCGATGTCACAGGTGGCGGTGCGCCGAGGATCAATCACCACGATTTTCATCGCGGGTCGCGCGGCTTTCGCGCTCGCAAGGCGCTGATACAACACCGGATGGCACCAGGCGAGGTTCGATCCGGTCAGCACCACCAGATCGGCCAGTTCCAAGTCCTCATACAACCCCGGCACAGTATCAGACCCGAACGCCCGCTTATGCCCCACGACAGATGACGCCATGCAAAGCCTTGAATTGGTGTCTATATTTGCCGATCCGATGAAACCCTTCATCAGCTTGTTGGCTACGTAGTAATCTTCGGTCAACAACTGACCTGAGACATAAAACGCCACGGCATCCGGGCCATGATCGGCGATCACCTTGGAAAACCGTTTGGCGACCACGCCCAAAGCATCGTCCCAAGCCACCTCTTGCCCAAACACGCGGGGCGCAAGCAAACGCCCCTCCAGCCCTACGGTTTCGCCCAAAGCGCTGCCCTTTGAGCATAGCCGACCCTTGTTCGCCGGATGATCCGGGTCACCGATCAAGCTCAGCCCGCCCTTGTCATCAGCCTTCGCCAAAATGCCGCAACCGACGCCGCAATACGGGCAGGTGGTGCGAACATGCCCAGCTTCCACGGTGCGGGGCTGCACAGTCATGCGGCTGACCGCCGCGCCAGCCGTGTCGCATCCAGAAAAATCCGCCCAGCTTCCACCCGCGCGGGGTAGCTTTGCACCGAACCTTCATCCACCCCCTGTGCCATCCCGGTCTCCAAGGAAAACACCCAAGCGTGCAGCGGGCAGGTGACTGCGTTGCCATGCACGATGCCTTCCGACAATGGCCCGCTCTTGTGCGGGCAGGCGTCGTCGATCGCGAACACCCGGTCTTCAGCGGTGCGGAATACCGCGACACAGCCTTGGACGGTTTTCACCACCCGTGCGCCTTGCGCGGGAATGTCACTCAGCGCGCCAATGTCGATCCAGTTCATTCTGCGGCCTCCAGCGAAAGATCGGCCATCGGCACCCATTGCGCACGTTGATCCGGTTTGGACAGTTCCGCCCATGGGTCAACCTGATAGACCGATTGCGAAAGCGTGAAGCGATCATAAAGCGCGCGGCGGATGGCTAGGTCTGCCATTTGTTCCTGACACCAGCCAAGGCCCACCTTGGCGACCCATTTGTAAATCCGGTGCAGATAGCGGCTGTTTTCCCGGTAAAGCTGCACGAAGGCCGCGATAATTTCCATGGTTTCCGCCTCGGTGGTGGCTTTACACAGAAACTCGGTTTCGCGCACATCCATGCCGGCGGCACCCGCCACCGAAATCTCATATCCGCTGTCCACGCAGACCACACCGACATCCTTGCAGGTGGCTTCCGCACAATTTCGCGGACAGCCAGATACGCCGAGTTTCACCTTTGCAGGCGTCCAAGAGCCCCACAGCATTTTCTCCAGCTTGATCCCCAAGCCGGTAGAATCCTGCGTGCCAAAGCGGCAGAAATCCGATCCCACGCAGGTCTTTACCGTGCGCAGACCCTTGGCATAGGCGTGGCCCGACACCATCCCCACCGCGTTCAAATCCTGCCACATGGCGGGCAGGTCTTGCTTTTTCACCCCCAACAAATCAATCCGCTGCCCGCCCGTCACCTTCACCAGCGGCACATTGTATTTATCCGCCGCATCCGCAATCGCGCGCAATTCATCCGGCGTCGTCACGCCACCCCACATCCGCGGCACCACCGAATAGGTGCCATCCTTCTGAATATTGCCGTGGTTGCGCTCGTTCACAAACCGCGATTGGCGGTCATCGACATACTCGGTCGGCCAATCCGCGATCAGGTAATAATTCAGCGCCGGGCGGCACGACGCGCAGCCACCAACCGAGCGCCAACTCAATTCCTGCATCACAGCCGGAATGGATTTCAGCCCCATTGACTTGATCAGCCGCCGCACATCCTCATGGGTGTGATCGGTGCATTTGCACATCTCCGGATTGGCGTTGGCGGTAAAGCTGTCGCCCAGCGTGACCGCCATCACCTGCTCGACCAGGCCCGTGCATGTGCCGCAACTGGAACTGGCTTTGGTGGTCGCGCGGACCAGATCCAGCGTGTTGGCTCCTCCCAAGATCGCATTAACAATCGTACCCTTGCAAACGCCGTTACAGCCACAAATCTCCGCGCTAGGCGGCAAGGCTGCAACGGCTGCCATAGGGTCCGCTTGGGCACCCCCTTGATAGGCTGGGCCGAAGATCAAAGTTTCCCGCATCGGGGTGATATCGGTGCCGTCCTTGATTAACCCGAAGAACCAGTTGCCGTCGGCGGTATCGCCATACATCACCGCACCCAGCAGCTTGTCGCCCTCGATCACCAGCCGTTTATAGACGCCCCGCGCCGGGTCGCGGAACACGATATCCTCGCGTCCCGGCGCATCGGCGAAATCCCCAGCCGAGAACAGATCACAGTCCGTCACCTTCAACTTGGTCGCCGTCTGCACCGGGCGGAAAGCCGAGTCCTGCCCCAACAACGCCTGCGCCAGCACCTTCGCTTGGTCATACAAAGGCGCCACAAGCCCAAACAACTGCTTGTTATGCTCCACACATTCGCCCACCGCCCAGATTGAAGGGTCGCTGGTTTGCATCGCATCATTCACCGTGATGCCACGCCCGACATCCAGATGCGCATCATTGGCAAGCCGCACCTCTGGCCGGATGCCCACTGCCATACAGACGATATCGGCATCATAAACCGTGCCATCCTCAAGCAGAACGGCCTCCACCCGTTCATGCCCGAGGATGGCCTTGGTCGCCCCTTTGCAGTGGATTTTCATCCCCCGCGCCTCCAGCGACTTTTGCAGCAAATAACCTGCCGCGGGGTCCAATTGACGCTCCATCAGATGGCCCATCAGATGGATCACCACCACCTCCATACCGCGCAACTGCATCCCCGCTGCCGCTTCCAGCCCCAGCAAACCGCCGCCAATCACCACCGCCTTCGCCCCCGGTTTGGCAGCGGCGATCATCGCATTGGTGTCCTCCAGATCGCGGTAAGTGACAACGCCGGGCAGCTTATGCCCCTGCACCGGAATGATAAAAGGCGCGGACCCCGTGGCGATGATCAACTGATCATAGGGCGTTTCCACCCCATTGCTGGTCACGGTTTTGGCAGCACGGTCAATCTTGGTAACGGCCTGACCCAGAACGGTTTTCACCTCACGCTCCGCATACCAGGCGTCGTCATGCGTGACGATTTCCGCATACGTCTTTTCCCCCGACAGCACCGGCGACAGCATGATCCGGTTATAGTTCCCGCGCGGTTCGGCGTTGAACAGCGTGATGTCAAACGCATCCGGGGCCAATTCGGTCAGTTGCTCCAGCACCCGGCCCGAGGCCATGCCCGCCCCGATGACGACAAGTTTCTGTTTCATCAGGCTACGTCCTTCTTCTTCTGGCCGTGCTCATATTCCTCAAGGAATGCAAGCACTTCACTGCGGTAGTGGTAATAGTCAGGGTGTTCCATCAGACTGCGACGGCTGCGCGGGCGCGGCAGCTTCACATCGGTGATCTTGCCGATGGTGGCGTTCGGGCCGTTTGTCATCATCACCACGCGGTCGGCGAGCAAGATCGCCTCGTCCACATCATGCGTCACACAAACGGCTGTGACTTTGGTGCGCGACCACACCTCCATCAACACTTCCTGCAGCTCCCACCGCGTCAGGCTGTCGAGCATCCCAAACGGCTCATCCAGCAGCAAAAGCTTCGGCGACAAGGCAAAGGCCCGCGCGATTCCAACGCGTTGCCGCATGCCGTTCGACATATCGGCGGCCTGACGGTCCATCGCATCGCCCAGACCGACACGCTCCAGATAGTATTCCACCACCTCTTGCCGCTCAACTTGCGTCGATTTCGGATAGACCTTGTCCACCCCAATCGCGACGTTTTCCTTCGCCGTCAGCCACGGAAACAGGTTGGGCGATTGGAACACCACGGCGCGTTCAGGATCAGCGCCCTCCACATGGGTGCCGTCCAGTGTGATCGCCCCCTTCGAGATCGCATTCAGCCCCGCCGTCATCGTCAAAACCGTGGACTTCCCGCAGCCGGAATGGCCGATCAGGGAAACAAACTCGCCCTTTTTCAGGATCAGGTTAAAATCCTCGACAACCGTCAAAGGCCCCTTCGGCGTGGCATAAACCTTGTGCAGTTGCGAATAGCGCAAATAGCGGGTTTCAACCGGCGAGGCCGCCGCAGCACTATAGGCTTTCGGCAAAGCGTGGCGCGGCGTCAAAGCCGGCAGCATCCGGGTTTCCGGCAGTTTCGATTTGATGCCAACATCCATCAAATAGGCGGTGACATCGGCGCGCAGGGCCTTGAATTCCCAACTTTCATTCATCGCGTTGCGGTCGCGGGGGCGGGGCAGGTCAACCGGAAAGACTGCGCCCAAAGTGCCGTCGGGGTTCAGGCACAGGATGCGGTCGGCCAGCACCAAAGCCTCATCGACATCATTTGTGATCAGCACAACGGTGCGCTTGTCCGCCGCCCAGATCGCCTCAATCTCGGACGCCACATTGCCCCGCGTCAATGCATCCAGCGCCGACAACGGCTCATCCATCAGCAAAACTTCCGGCTGCATCGCCAAGGCCCGCGCCACCGCCACCCGCTGCCGCATCCCGCCGGACAGCTCCGCCGGACGCCGATCAGCGGCATGGTCCAAGCCCACCATCTGGATATACTTCTGCACCAAAGCGGTCCGCTCCGCCTTGCTGCCGTTGGTCACAGCATCCACCGCCAGCCCGATATTCCCCGCCACCGTCAACCACGGCATCAGCGCATAGGATTGAAACACCAAACCGCGCTCTGGCCCCGGACCCGTCACGGGCGCGCCCTTGAAGTTGACCTCGCCACGATCCGGCAAAGTCAGCCCCGCCATCAGATTGATCAATGTGGTTTTGCCAGAGCCGGAAAAGCCCAGGATCGCCAGAAACTCGCCATCCTGCACCTGAAACGACAGGTTGCGCAGCACGGGGGTATCGCCGTAGCCCTTGGAAACATTGTGGAACTCTAGGATGCCCATGCCGATCACCGATTGTTTGAGAAGGTGAACAGCGATTGCAGCGCGAACATCACCCGGTCCAACAGGAAGCCGATAATGCCAATTGTCAGCACCGCGACCATGATCTTGGCGAGGGATTGCTCGGATCCGTTCTGAAACTCATCCCAGACGAATTTGCCCAAGCCCGGATTCTGGGCCAGCATTTCCGCCGCGATTAGCACCATCCAGCCCACGCCCAAGGACAACCGCAACCCGGTGAAAATCAATGGCAGCGCCGAGGGCAGCACCAACCGGGTGATCTTTTTCCACAACGACAGCTTCAACACGCGGGAAACGTTGACCAGATCCTTGTCAATCGAAGCCACCCCCAGCGAGGTGTTGATCAGCGTTGGCCACATCGAACACAAGGTCACGGTAAAGGCCGAAACGATGAAACTTTTCGGCAAATCGCCATCGGTATAAACCGCCGAGACCACCATCGTCACAATCGGCAGCCATGCCAGTGGCGACACTGGTTTGAACAGCTGCACCAGTGGGTTGATCGCGGCGTTCGCCGTCGCCGACAGCCCCGCCAAAATCCCCAAAGGCACCGCGATAATCGTGCCAATCAAAAACCCCGCGAACACGGTTTTTATCGAGGTCCAGATTTGCGCGTAATAGTCCGGCTTGCCGGTATAGGCTGGGGTTTTCACCTCATCTGCCTTGCCTTCCGCCACCAAAGCGGCGTTTTTCGCCGCCTGTTTGGCGTAGAATTCCTGCTCCTTGATCCCCTCCGCCGCAGCACTCGCGTCCAAAGCAACGGCTTGCTCCCAGACCTGCACAGGCCCCGGAATAGCGCCCAAAGAGGTCTGCACCATCGGCGCAAGGCTGGCCCACAAAGCCAGAAACGCGGCAATCGCCAGCATCGGCACCACCGCCAAGCGCCAGATTTCCGGCACCTGCCCGCGCGGATTATCCCCCGCCAGTGCCCGCCAGATCGGGGTGAGCCATGCCAACCCCAGCAGTTTGAACCATTTATCGCATGTGCTGATCAAGCGATACAGCTTGTCCAACCGGGCGGCGCGGTCGTGTGTGGGTTCTTCGGGCAAAGCAGCAGGGTCGAGCAGGGTCATGTCAGTCTCCATCAGCGGCGGCGTTGTCTGGCACACCCGCCAGACAATTCCGAGAAGGGATTGGTTCAGTTGATGATTTCGCCGCCTGCGACGGTCTGGCCGTCTTTCAAGCCAATGGTCAGGCTGTCGATATAGGCGTTCGGCTTGGTGCCATCATACGACACCCCGTCAATGAAATCGGCAGTGGGTTCGCGGTAACCGTCGGCGTCAAATTCGAACGCGTCAGCGGTGGCATGACCATCAGCGATCAAAGCCTCGGCGGCGGCTTTGTAGATATCCGGCTTGTAGACCGACTTGGCGGTTTCATCGAACCAGGCATCCGGCTTTGCTTCGCCAATCTGGCCCCAACGGCGCATCTGGGTCAGATACCAGACCGCATCGGAATAATAGGGGAAGGTCGCGTTATAGCGGAAGAACACGTTGAAATCGGGGGCAGGGCGCTTGTCGCCCTTTTCATACTCAAACGTCCCGGTCATCGAATTGCCGATCACCGCCGCATCCGCGCCGACATAATCCGGGCTGGACAGGATCGTGACGGCCTCGGCGCGATTGGCGTTGTCGTTCTCATCCAACCAGATCGACGCGCGGATCAGCGCTTTGGTCAGCGCCAACGTGGTCTGCGGATTAGCTTCCACAAACTCAGCGGTCAGGCCAAACACCTTTTCCGGGTTGTTCTTCCAGATGTCGTTATCGGTGATCACCGGCACGCCGATGCCCTTGGCGACAGCGGCTTGGTTCCACGGCTCGCCCACCGCATAGCCGTCAATCGTGCCGGCTTCCAAAGTCGCGGGCATCTGCGGCGGCGGCGTTACCGAAATCAGCACATCGCCACCGATTTGGCCCGACACATCATCCGCCGAGTAAACCCCCGGATTGATGCCGCCCGCCGCCAACCAGTAGCGCAGCTCGTAGTTATGGGTGGAAACCGGGAACACCATGCCAAGATTGAACGGCTTGCCCTCGGCGGCGTAAGCCTCAATCACCGGCTTCAGCGCGGCTGCCGAGATCGGATGCGAAGGCTTGTCACCCTCCATCTGCAGACCGCGCTTCATCGCCTCCCAAACCGCATTGGAAACCGTGATCGCGTTGCCGTTCAGATCCATCGAGAATGGCGTCACCAGTTTCGCCTTGGTGCCATAGCCAATCGAGGCCGCAATCGGCTGGCCCGCCAGCATATGCGCGCCGTCCAATTCGCCGGAAACCACGCCGTCCAGCAGCACTTTCCAGTTCGACTGCGCCACCAAAGTTACCGACAGGCCCTCATCCTCAAAAAACCCCTTCTCCTTGGCAATCGCCAGCGGGGCCATATCGGTCAACTTGATAAAGCCAAGCGTCAGCTCGGGTTTCTCAATGCCGGGGGTCTCGGCGAAAGCGGGGAAGGCAAGCAAGGCGGTCGTGGCAAGCAGGCTGGCGATGCGAGTCATGTCTGGTTCCCGGATGGCCCCGACGAGGGGGCGTTGAAATGCAAAAAGCCGCCAGATCCCATGCCAGACGAAGGCAGTGGATCGAGCGGCGGTGCTCGGCTTTTCCCAACTTTGGGGTCGGCGGTGAAGGCGTCATTGCCTTCGTGCTTGGATAAAGTCTGTCGATGCCGCGCTGCAGCGTCAATAAAACCGTGTCGGATTCCGCACCCAATGTGACGATTTCGCAGTCGCAGCATCGCGATGCCACTTTTTTCAGCGCGCGGGCGCCGTCAGGTCGAAAATCCGGGCATCAAAAAAGCGGTCGGCGGGCAGAATCAGCTGGCCACGCTCGGCAGGAACGGCGGTGGGCTGCGCCAAAGCGCCCTCCAGTTTCTCGGATGCACCGGGCAGAATGGCCCCGGCTGGGCGCAGATGCAGGCGGTAGAGATCGCTGCGGAACACGCCCGCGGCAGCCGCTGCGGCCTCCTCCAAATCCAACCCATGCCGCCCCGCCAAAGATGCGCCAATCCACGCTGCCTGACTGCGCCATGGAAAGCCCGCCGCGCCCTCAAAAAATTCGATCAACTGCGGCGTCAGATGTTCGCGGCCATCTCCTCCTGTCACAATCCGACCTATCAACGCCCGCTCCACCAACTCTGCCGACACGGCAATCCGCCCTTGCGCTGTCAGCATCTCTGCCGCGATGATGTTGTTTTCCGCCCGTCCCAGCCAGCGCCCTGCTCGCCAAACTGCCCGCAGCAGTCGCCCCGCCAGCGCGGGTTCAGCTTCAGCCCAGCCGGTGCGGGTTGCTAAAACCTTCTCCGGCGCACGTGCCCACAAAGCCGATGTGGGCAACAACAACGTCCCTGAACCGTTTTCGACGGCAACCGAACCCCAAGGCTCACCGACACAAAACAGATCAATCTCCCCGGCCTGTAGTGCCTCGGCCATCTGCGGCGGCGGCACGGTGCGGATGTCAAGTTGCGCAGCACTCGCGCCAGACGCCGCCAACCAATACAGCAACAACTCGCGGTGCATCGAAAACGTATAGGGCACGCCGATGCGCAGGCTGGGCGAAGCCTCCAGCAAGGCCCGCCCCGCCGCCGCCGCATCGGTGAAATCAAAGCCATACCCCGCGCTTGCCATCTTGGCGGCCAGCGCATTGGAAATCCCGATCACATTGCCGTTCAGGTTCAGCACACACAGCGCCTCAAACCGCACTGGGCCACGCCCCAACCCCAAGGCCATCGCCACCGGTACCGGAGCCAACATCTGCGCCGCATCCACTTGTCCCACCGCCAGCATGTCGCGCAGCGCAGCCCAACTGGGCGCGGTGTGCAGGTCCAGCGACAGGCCTTCTTCCTCGGCAAAACCCAACGCCTCGGCGATGATCAAGGGCGCAGCATCCAGTAGCGGCACATAGCCGAGGCGCAGGGTCACGCTCATTTCAACAAATCCGCCGCCAGCACCAAAGCACTTGCCACCTCAGCCAACTTGCGGCCCTGATCCATCGCGGTTTTGCGCAGCAGCGCATAGGCTTCCTCCTCGCCAATACCACGCGCCCGCATCAAAATCCCCTTGGCGCGGTCGATGGCCTTGCGGTCTTCCAGCGCCCGACGAGTTTCCAGCAACTCGATCCGCATCTTCTGCAGCATATGAAACCGCGCGATCGCCGCATCCAGGATCGGCTTGATCCGGTCCGCCCGCAACCCATCGACCACATAGGCCGACATTCCCGCCTCAATCGCGGCTTTGGTCAGGCTGCCATCACTTTGGTCGACAAACATCGCCACTGGGCGCTCGGTCGGCCCGGTCGCCAAAGCCAGTTCCTCCAACACATCGCGTGAGGGGTTTCCAGCGTCGATCAGCACCAGATCCGGGTTGCGCTGCGCGATCCGCCGCGCAAGCCCGGTCTCCTCGGCAATCACCATCACATCAAAATCGCCCGCATCGCGCAGACCATCAACGATCAGCATCGCGCGGGCGCGGTCCTTTTCAACCACAATGATGGAAAGCCGTTGTGCCATAAAAATGGAAGACGGCGATGCGGGGCGCGAGGAAAGTGCAACCGCAGTCAATAGGGCAGGCACAAGGCCATATCGCGGGTATACGCCTAAATATTAGCCATTTGCCGCAGGCGTGCGACGAAAATGTGCATGGCTGAAAAGTTGATCGAGGCCCGAGGCGCCTTCCTTAAATCCGACAAAGCACGGCCCGCAGATACGCCCCAGATTGTTCTCTTCATAACAAAAGTTGAAAAAACTCCCTTCATGTTGTAAAAATAACATGTGCGACTTTTCAGGAGGCAAGTAAAATGACTGCAAAAGACCGCCGCATCATGGCGCTGTCGCTGGCTTTGGCCGAGCGAAAGGTAATCCACCTGAAAGAAGCCGCTGCGCTGATGCAGGTGTCAGAAATGACGGTGCGGCGCGATGTGGCCGAAAACCCCGACCTGTTCGGCACCCTTGGCGCGCATATCATTCCGGCCGGCCGGCCCGATCTGGAAGCCCCCTATGCCATCGACCGCGCCGCTGAAAGCCATTCCGTCGCCAAACGTCAGGCTTCCATCCACGCCTTGCGCTATCTGCAACCGGATGAAACCGTATTCATGGATTGCGGCAGCACATTGATTCATCTAGTCGATCTCATCCCCGCCGACACACGTCTTACCGTGGTCTGCTATGCCTTCAACACCGCAGATCGTTTGACTTCAAAGAAAAATATCACACTTATCCTGCTGGGCGGAATCTACCACCCCGCCTCAGCCTCCTTCGCTGGGGCCTCGGGGGCTGACACGCTGAACGCCTTGGGAATCAATGCCGCCTTCCTGTCCGCCTCTGGCGTGGACCAACAGCGCGGGGTGTCCTGCGAGCAGTTCCACGAGGTGCCGATCAAGCGAAAAGCGATGGAGATGGCGCAGCGCCGCTATCTGGTCTGCGACCAAAGCAAAATCGGCCGCGTGCGCCCGGCTCACTTTGCCGATGTCAGTGATTTCGACGCCATAATCACCGAGGCGGGGGAATTGCCGTCTGACTCCTGAGGCTGACGTTCTCATCCGCGCAAGAAGTAGTGTTGCAAAGATAACAAAATTAATGGTAGTAAAATAACACAAACAGGCAGCGCAGCGAATCGAGTCACGAGACCCGCGCCGGATAGCCTCAGGAATTTTGCGCAGCGGAGGGTGTTCGGTGACGATATTGCAGCCGGAAACACAGGCGACGACCGCCTTGGTGCAGCAGGCGGCTTGTCATTCCGCGCGCAACGCCGGGATGCCGCTTGATCTGGAATGGATCGCACAAACCCGCGTCAACCAATCCGCCACAGATCGGCGCGTCGCCAGCCTTCCCGGTCGGCGCAGCGTGAAAAAGGATGCGCAGGCGGCATGGCTGCTGAAGGCCATCACCTGCATTGACCTCACCACACTCAGCGGTGACGATACCGCCGGTCGCGTCCGCAGGCTCTGCGCCAAGGCCGCGCAACCGCTGACCCCCGCCTTGCAAGAGGCACTCGGCATGGCGGATCGCCGCATCACCACCGGTGCCGTCTGCGTCTATCACCGCTTCGTCGCCACGGCGGTTGATGCCCTTGCAGGCACTGGAATTCCCGTCGCCGCCGTCTCCACCGGCTTTCCAGCAGGCCTTGCCCCGCATGATGTCAAGCTGCGCGAGATTGCCGCTTCGGTCGCCGATGGAGCCGCTGAAATCGACATCGTCATCACCCGCGAACATGTGCTGACCGGCAACTGGCAAGCCCTTTACGATGAAATGCGCGACTTCCGCGCCGCCTGCGGCGATGCCCATGTCAAAGCCATTCTGGCCACAGGAGAGCTGAAAACCTTGCGCAACGTCGCGCAAGCCAGCCTCGTCTGCATGATGGCGGGCGCGGATTTCATCAAAACCTCGACCGGGAAAGAGGCGGTCAACGCCACCCCCGCCGTGACGCTGACCATGATCCGCACCATCCGCGCCTATCAAGATCGCACCGGATACCGCGTCGGCTACAAGCCTGCAGGTGGCATTGCCACCACCAAAGACGTGCTGATGCAGCAATTCCTGATGAAGGAAGAGATGGGCCGCTCGTGGCTGGAGCCCGACCTGTTCCGCATCGGCGCGTCCAGCCTTCTGGCCGATATCGAACGTCAACTCGAAACCCATGTCACCGGTGGCTATTCCGCCTTCAACAGACACCCGATCGGATAACCGATGAGCATCGCAAAGCATTTCGACGATATGTCCTACGGCATTTCGCCAGAATCCGACACCGAGGCCCGCGCTTGGCTCGCCCGCCACAATCACAGCTTCGGCCATTTCATCGCAGGCAGCTTCACCACGCCCGAACACAGCTTCCAAACCTTTGAACCTGCCACGGGCAAACCGCTGGCCCATCTTGCGCGCGGCACCGCAGCCGATGTCGATGCCGCTGTCACCGCCGCCCGCAAAGCCCAAACCCCTTGGGCGAAGCTGACAGGCCACGCCCGCGCCCGCCACCTTTACGCCCTCGCCCGGATGATTCAACGCCACGCCCGCCTGATCGCCGTCATCGAGGCCATCGACAACGGCAAACCCATCCGCGAGACCCGCGACATCGACGTGCCCCTCGGTGCACGCCATTTCACCCACCACGCCGGATGGGCACAACTGCAAGCCACCAGCTTCCCCGATCATGCCCCGCTGGGCGTGGTCGGCCAGATCATCCCGTGGAACTTCCCGTTCCTGATGCTGGCATGGAAACTCGCCCCCGCCTTGGCCTTGGGCAATACCGTGGTGCTGAAACCCGCCGAATATACCTCGCTCACCGCGCTGCTATTTGCCGAACTGGCGCAAGCGGCGGGTCTGCCCGCAGGGGTCATCAACATCGTCACAGGCGAAGGCGACACCGGTGCGTTGCTGGTCGATCACCCCGGCATCGACAAAATCGCCTTCACGGGTTCCACCGAAGTTGGCCGCCTGATCCGCCAACGCACAGCCGGCACGGGCAAATCCCTAACGCTGGAACTCGGGGGCAAATCCCCGTTCATCGTGTTCGACGATGCAGATCTCGATGGCGCTGTCGAAGGCGTCGTCGATGCGATCTGGTTCAACCAAGGCCAAGTTTGTTGCGCCGGATCGCGGCTGTTGCTGCAAGAGGGCATCGCCGAAGATCTAATCCACCGCCTGAAGCGCCGGATGGAGACGCTGCGCGTCGGCTCCCCGCTGGACAAATCCATCGACATGGGTGCCATCGTCGCCCCGGTGCAGGCCGAGCGTATCCGCGCTCTGGTCGCGCAAGGCGTCGCTGAAGGTGCCACGCTGTATCAGGCCGCGATAGACCTGCCCGAAGGTGGCTGCTTCTACCCGCCCACCCTGCTGACAAATGTCCAACCCGCCCACATCGTCGCACAAGAAGAAATCTTCGGCCCGGTCGCCGTCACCATGACCTTCCGCACCCCGGATGAGGCGGTGCAGCTCGCCAACCACTCCCGCTACGGCCTTTCCGCCAGCATTTGGAGTGAATCCATCAGCCTCGCCCTGCAAGTCGCAGCCAAGGTCGAGGCCGGTGTGGTTTGGGTCAACGCCACCAACCTGTTCGATGCAGCCGTCGGCTTTGGTGGCCGCAAGGAATCCGGCTTTGGCCGCGAAGGTGGTCGCGAAGGTGCCTACGAATACCTCAAACCCAAGGCCATGCTGGGCCGCAAACTGCGCCCAACCCAACCGCCTGTCATCGCCCGCGCGGCAACCACAACCGAATTCACCGCCCCCAGCATCGACCGCACTGCCAAGCTGTTCATCGCAGGCAAACAAGCCCGCCCCGATGGCGGTTATGCCCGCCCGGTGCTGACCCCCAATGGCGCACGCATCGCCGAAGTCGGTGAAGGCAACCGCAAAGACATCCGCAACGCCGTCGCCGCCGCCCGCAAGGCTGATGCGTGGGCCAATTCCACCGCCCACAACCGCGCGCAAGTGCTGTATTACATCGCCGAAAACCTCTCGGCCCGCGCCACCGAATTCGCAAGCCGGATCAGCGCCATGACAGGCCAAAGCACCACCAAAGCTGACGGCGAAGTCGAAGCCTCCATCGCGCGCCTGTTCAGCTACGCCGCTTGGGCCGATAAATATGAAGGCAGCGTCCACGCCCCACCCCTGCGCGGCGTGGCGCTGGCGATGATTGAGCCCATCGGCGTCGTCGGCGTGATCTGCCCACCCGAAGCCCCCTTGCTGGGGCTGATCAGCCTGACCGCCCCTTTGATCGCGATGGGCAACCGCGTCATAGCCGTACCCAGCGCGCCGCACCCGCTGTCTGCCACCGATTTCTACGGCGTGCTGGAAACCTCCGACCTGCCCGATGGCGTGCTCAACATTGTCACCGGCGATCCGCAGCCCTTGGCGGAGGCTCTCGCCACCCATGCCGACGTTGACGCGCTTTGGGCCTTCGGCTCGGAATCGCTGTCTGCAGCCACAGAACGCCTCTCCGCCAGCAACCTAAAACGCACCTTTGTCGATCACGGACGCCTCACCGACTGGCACCACCCCAGCGCCGAGGGTGCGGATTGGTTGCGCCACGCAACTGAGGTGAAAAATATCTGGATTCCCTACGGCGTGTAGGGAATCCATCCAATCAAGCCCATCCAATCAAGCCCAGCCAATCAAGCAAGGTGGCGTGCAACCACACCGCCTTGCTTACTCCAGACCTCATACCAAGCGCTGAACAGCTTGAACTGCGCTTCCGCAAAGCCACGCTGGCTGGCACTCAGCGCGTCGGTTTCGTTGAAATGCAGCGCATATTCGGCTTCGCCCTGCAACTCCAACAGATATTTGAAATACAACACCAAATCCGGGCCCTCATCAAACGATGACAGCACCGCAAACGCCGCTTCCAACTCCAGCGCCTTCTGCCGCGCCTCAACATCGCCCGCAGCCGCCGCGCGTGACAAGTTGCAGAGTGTCAACACCGGGCGCGGCAACACGCAGCCAATCCCGGTGATGGCCCCCGAGGCCCCGCAGTTGACGAACCCGTTCACCACCCCGGTATCGACCCCCACCATCAGCGTCACCCCATCGCCAGCCGAAGTGATAAACTCCCCCGCATAGCGCATCTCGGCAGGGCCGCCGAATTCCTTGAATCCCACCAGGTTGGGATGCTCGGCCCTGAGCGCGGTGAACAAATCGGCGCGGGTGACAAAGCCATAATATGGGCTGTTGTAGATCACCGCAGGCAGATCGGGCGCGGCAGACAGGATCGCCTTGAAATGGGCCTTCTGCGCGCTGGGCGAGGGGCCGCGCGATAAAACGCGGGGAATAACCATCAATCCATGCGCCCCAACTTCCGCCGCATGACGCGCAAGCGCCACCGCCGAGGCCGTGTTGATCGCCCCAGTGCCGACCACAACCTTGATCCCCGCCTGCACCAGCCGCGCCACACCTTCCATCCTTTGCGCATCGGTCAACAGCGGCCAATCCCCCATCGAGCCGCAATAGACCACCGCCGACATCCCCGCCGCGACCAACTCCCGCGCCTTACGCAGCAAAGCGTCGAAATCGGGGCTGCGATCCGCCTTGCAAGGCGTCATCAACGCGGGGATCACCCCTGAAAAGATCTCAGACTGCATCCTGGTTTCCCCTGATAAAACGGCGGTTTCAGCAAGCAATGCCACGCGGCACCCACCGCAGGAATCACTTCTCCATTTAAATATACAATTTGTATTTTATTTGTCCACTAGAAGTGAGGCGAACCTACAACGCAATATCCTGCCGCTGATCCCGCGCCATCAACCGCTGTATCTGCCCGACAATCTGATCCGCATGCGCCTTCGCCAGCACATCCGCCCGCGCCACATCCCGCGCCGCTATCGCCGCGATAATATCCTCATGCTCGATGACCACCGAAACCGGGGGGTTGTCATCAAACGACTGATAGTACAGCCGCAATATCCGCCGCCCCTCATCCAGCAGCCGCAGGAACAGCGCCAGATAATAGGGGTTCCGCCCCGCCTCGGCGATGGCGGCATGAAAGTCGCGGTTGGTGCTAATCATTGCCAAAGCATCATGCGTTTCAAACGCCGCGCGGTACTCCGCCTGATGCGCCCGGATCACCTCCAGATCGCCCGCCCGCCAATTCTGCGCCGCAAGCCGTGTCGTCACCCGATACATCAGCGTGATCGCGTCAAAAAACGTATGGAGGTTCACAAAGTCAATCTGCGCCACCATGGTAGATCGGTTCGGCAGCGTGTCGATCAACCCCTCCATCGCCAGCCGCGCCAAAGCCTCGCGGATCGGCGTGCGCGAGATCGCGAAACGCTCGGCCAGCTGCACCTCGTCAATCGGGCTGCCGGGCGGCATCACCAGATCAAGGATATCATCGCGCAAAAGGTCATAGACCATCTTGACGCCAGAGCCACGCTTG
Source organism: Cypionkella sp. (assembly GCA_046590425.1). Classification (GTDB taxonomy): domain Bacteria; phylum Pseudomonadota; class Alphaproteobacteria; order Rhodobacterales; family Rhodobacteraceae; genus Cypionkella. The sequence goes on from JBKJTI010000325.1 coordinate 41,780, forward strand.
CGTTCGGGCGGCGGGGCAGGGGGGGTATCCATGAACCATTCCTTCTGTGGCCCACACAATTACGGCCACACTCCTCGCCGATCAACCGCCTCAGGCACCAAAATCAGCGCGAATCTCCTCCAACCGCCGCTTCTGCGCCCCATTCTCATCGAAGTTCTCCGGCGCAAGCCAAGCCTCATAAGCAGGCTTCAGCTTGACCCAATCCTTGTCGATCATCGCAAACCAGGCGGTATCCCGGTTCAGCCCCTTGATCACAAAATGCTGCCGAAACAGCCCCTCATACTGATAGCCAAACCGCAGCGCCGCCGCCTTGGAGGGCAGATTGTCATTGTTGCACTTCCACTCAAACCGCCGATAGCCCAGCGTATCAAAGGCATATTGCGCGAACAGAAACAGAGCCTCGGTCGCCGCCGCCTTTCGCGAGATCAGCGGCCCCCAATAGATATTGCCGATCTCCACCGCGCCATTGGCGGCATCAATCCGCATCAAGGTCTGCCGCCCGGCGACCTTCCCCATTGCCTTGTCGATGATCGCAAAATAAATCGGGTCCGCGCTGGCTGAAACCTTCTCCACCCAAGCCCGGAAACTCGCCTGATCCTCCGGCGGATTTTCCGCCAGCCAAGTGAACTTCGCATCGGCATCCACCGTGGCCGAAGCGTCAAAAAGCTGATCAGCGTGCTGCACCCCCAGCTTTTCCAGCCGCACGTAACGGCCCTCCAGCGGCACCGCTTCGGGGCGGGGACGTGGCGTCCAATGCTGCATGTTCTCGGCCATCGTCACGCTTCCTCCACAAGGCAAGCAGAAATGCTAAAGCGTTTCCCGCACGATAAACAGAGCCAGTGTCGACATCCCGATCAGGCCAGAACGGCAAGGATCAGCCAGACTCATGGTTTCGGGATTGGCGTTTTCCGCCCATAGCACTAGGGTCCGCGCACCACTGGGGAGCCTGCGATGAAACCGCTGATTTTGGCAATGGCGCTGCTGAGCTGGTCGCAAACCGCGCTAGCCCATCCGCATGTGTTCATCGACACCGGGCTGGAGTTGATCTTCGACGACCAACACCGCGCCACCGGTCTGCGCATCACATGGAGTTATGATGATCTGACCTCGCTACAGATCATCACCGACAAAGGCCTCGATCCCGATTTCGACGGCAACCTGACGCCCGACGAAACCGCGCAACTCGCTGGCTTTGATATGCACTGGGAGGCAGGCTACCCCGGCGACACCTATGCCTCGATGGCAGACCAACCGCTGCCGCTTTCCGGCCCATCGGATTGGACCGTCGCCTACAAAGACGCCAAGATCCTTTCAACCCACTATCGCAGCTTCGCCCAACCCGTTGAAATTACGCAGCCCTTGCTGGTGCAAGTCTACGACCCCACGCTTTACGTCGGCTACTACCTGAAACTTGGCACCACCCTGAGCAACGGCGCAGACTGCACCGCCCGCACCCTCTTGCCCGATCTCGACGCCGCCCGTGCCAAACTCGATGCCGCCATCGCCGCTTTGCCGCAGGATGCCGAAGCCGCCTACCCGGAACTTGGCGCCGATTTCGCCGAAGCTATGGAGGTCACATGCCCCCGACCATCCTGATACGCCCGATCTTCAGCCCCAAACTGAAACGCACCCTGCTCAGCCTCGGCGCAATCTTCGCGCTGATCCTGCTGGCGCTTTGGCTGTCGGGCGGCTTCACGCAGCTGGAACGCTGGGTGATCGAGGCCCAACGCGCCATCCAAAATGAACTCGCCGCCGGAGTGCGCGCCATCAAAAAGGGCCAACCCGGCGCGCTGGCTGCCTTGCTGGCAGTTTGCTTCAGTTACGGCGTGCTGCACGCCGCTGGGCCCGGCCACGGCAAGGTGCTGATCGGCGGCTATGGCATGGGCCGCCGGGTGGCGTTCTGGTCGCTGGCCAGCATTTCCCTCGCCGCCAGTTTGGCGCAAAGCTTGGTCGCGGTGGCCTTGGTCTACGCCGGGGTCGCGGCTTTGGGCTGGACCCGCGACGCCGCCCAGAATGTCGCGCAAGACGTGATGGCCCCGATCGGCACGCTGGCGATTGCAGCGGTGGGCCTGTGGCTGGCCGCACGCGGGTTGCGCAAAGTTTGGCTGCAATCCATCGCCCCAGCGCCAATCGCCCATGACCACCACCATCACGATCACCATCACGATGCCGACTGCGGCTGCGGTCATTCCCACGGCCCTAGCCTTGCCGAAGTCGAACGCGCCACCAACTGGAAAGACCGCGTGGCCCTGATCATCGGCGTGGCGCTGCGCCCCTGCTCGGGGGCGCTGTTCCTGCTGATCCTGACTTGGCAACTCGGCATCGCGACGGCGGGCATTGTGGGCGCTTTCGCGATGGGCCTCGGCACTGCGGTGATCACCGTCGCCGTCGCAGGCATGTCCGTCTGGGCACGCGAGGGTGCCTTGGCCAACCTGCCGTTCCACCGCGTCGCACAAATCTTGCCTTGGGTCGAGGTATTGGCAGGCTGTCTGATCACCCTCATCGCGCTGACCCTGCTAACGCAGACACTGTAACGCCGCCAACCCCCGCCTTTCACGATTCTCCGGCGAAAATACGAGCCACCCCGCGCGGCTAAAACTCCCCCTAAAATCTCCCTTTGTGCAGTTGCAGCACGAGTTGCTCCTATATGCGGCAGTTTCTCGCGCATTTCACTACCCTGTGATGCCCGCTAACATATCTGGAATTGACCTTTTGTGCATCCTCCCCCATCTGATCGCGTGATTGGGTCTAGGCATCGCGTCCGGGTTCCTTTGCGATTGCAGCATGGCAGGATTGCTCTGATTGCATAGCATGACATCTGGCGCGACTTCCGATAACCTGCGAATTACGTTAAGTTTTCCCCGAATCGGGGAGCAGGAGTGAATATGCCGGGTCAGCCGGGTTTGTCCGCGATC
>JBKJTI010000009.1:0-8934 GCA_046590425.1 Cypionkella sp.
AGCTCCCACTTGTTGACGGGCCTGGCCGGAACAGAAGCCTCAGGCCGCTCGATCACCCTCAAATGGCCATGCGAGATCGGCCGCATAAACGGCGAGATTGGTGTGTAATCCATGATGTTGTTCACGAAGGCAAAATTTCCCTGGCCCGCGAATCGCTTTGCGCTTGCGGGAATGGGGCCAGATCGCTACATTCAGAGGTGCGAAAACTGAGTTTTGTAGCGGGCTGGTCCCGTGCGAAACCTAAGAGAGGTCTCGTGAAGCTTGCTTCTCGGGGCCTTTTTCTTTTCTGCCTGTCTCGTGCCTCCTTTTTGTTGGTTGCTCTTCCTCAGTCTCCTGAGCGCTTCCAGCGCTCATGAAGCTCTGTAAGCAGCTGTGGGGCGTTGCCCTCCAACCAGCTGACAAAATTACTATCCTCGGCCTTCAGCTCGATCTTGAGTTGCTTGCCACGGCGTCCAATTGTGACAGTTGCTGCGCCAACCCCAGGAATGACCGTATCGGGATGCCCGCGCGGGCGAGAGGACGGCTCGGCATTTTTGGATTTCCTAGCAGCAGCAAGAACCGCCAGAAATGCTTGATCGGACTTCTCATCGATGCCGCCTGCGCTGTTGGTCTTGGCCTCGCTGGCCAAAATGACGAGCCTTTGGCGGTCAACTTCAGTAGTCCCGAGCAACTTCTTAAGCTCTTCCCATCGCGGCCGACCAATGCCGGGCGCTGCACCGATGGCCAGGACCAGCTCCTCCCCAACAGTACGGACCACGCTTAACAGCTGCGAAACTCCCGCCTCTGTCAGGTTGAGAACCTCTGCGACACCCTTGTTTGTGCGTTCAGGCGGGCTCAGATGGTCACCATCGAGCAAGGCGGTCGCGACGAGCGCACGTTCAACGAAGCTCAAATCCCGCCGCTCTTGGTTCTCCAAAAGCTGATCGCGAAGAGCCTGATCACCCTCCATCTCGGTGACAATGGCACGGACCTTGATCCCAAGCTCCCTGCAAGCCTCTAGTCTGCGGCGACCGTAGATCAGGCTGTAGCGATCACCCTCAAGCGGACGGACGAGGATCGGCACCCGTTGGCCGTTCCTAGAAATTGAGGCCTTGAGACCCTCAATCTCTATTTGCAGCCGGTCGTCAAGCCGACCTGCAGTATCAATATGATCAGCGTTGATCTCAAAAACACCACCACGGAGCCTGCGCCCCTCAAGAGCGTCGGGAGCGTTGCGCAAGGTCTGCAATGGTAGACCCAGTTTAGGTTTTCTTGCCATTGCGGCCCCCGTTTTTGGCCCACGTGTTCTGGATGATCGCAGCTATCTCATCGTTGACGGCGTTCATGGATTCGATCGCGCGATCGAAAGTCTGGCGCGTGAATTCCTTTTTGTCGGCCTCGTAGAGTGTCTGCTTTGTGAGCCCTGCATCCGAGATCGCAGTCGACTCCACCATGTGATTGGTCAGGACTGACCTGCCGAAAAGGCCCCGGATGAACGCGATGACCTCGGTTTGCGGGGCGTCACCCACCTTGTAGCGTGTCGGCAGGAACCGCAGCCAGTCAAAGCGAAGGTTTGCGCCAGCATCCCGGATGACGCCAAGCAGATCAGCGGTCATGCGAAGGAACTGCGACATGGACATGAGATCGAGCATTTGCGGGTGGACGGTAACAAGCACCCCGGATGATGCCGAAAGTGCGGACATGGTCAGGAAGCCAAGTTGTGGCGGACAGTCGATGACAACAACGTCATAGTCTGCTTCGACGCTGTCGAGCGCGTCACGCACACGGGCAAAGAAGGCGCGGGCGCCGCCGCGCTGGATGGCGGCAGGCGTCTCATGCTCGAACTCCATGAGCTCGAGGTTGCCGGGAATTAGGTCAAGACCGCGGATGTAGGTCTTGCGGATCACGTCCGAAATCGGGACCGGTTCATCATAGCGCACCGCGTCATAAAGGGTTCCACCGTCCATCAGATCCAGTTCGGGCTGGATGCCATGTAGCGCGGAAAGAGAGGCCTGGGGGTCAAGGTCGATCGCGAGTACCCGATACCCCTTGAGAGCAAGGCGTTGCGCAAGATGTGCTGAGGTCGTCGTCTTCCCCGAACCGCCCTTGAAGTTCACGACAGAGACGACCTGAAGCTCGTCACCGGCACGGCGCCCTGGTACGTAGGTGCCTGGCTTTTTTGCATTTGCCTCAAGAGCGAAGCGAATCTCCCAGATATCATCCAGCGTATACCGCCGGTGACTACCTGCGGTCGTTTCGACGTCAGCAATCTTTCCCTCTCGATGAAGCTTGCGAAGGTAGGTATGGTCCACACCAATCAACTCAGCCGCTTCGCCGCTGGTCAGGCTGCGCATAACTTTCTTGGCGTCGGGAGGGAAGTGGGCCGCACGTTGCGCGTGAAGGTTGGACGCGAGGAGTTCAGCGTAGTGGCCGATGGCAATGTCCAGGTCCTGTTCCGCTTCGCTCATCTCTGCCTCGATTCGTGGGCGCGTTTTTTATGTGACCGCGCGTTATTTTTCGAGACTATTGCCCGAGCGATTAGATTCGCGCAAGCCTTTTCTAGATTTGGTGTCAGAGCGCGCGCCAAGCACAAGGACGGCGGCCTATGTTGGTCGAGCTTTCTCTGGCATCCCAGAAGCCGACATAGGCAGGCGGGGCCGAGCTTCTTTACCCCGAAGCGACGGTTGTGCAGATCGCAGCCCCTCTGCGAGCCCTACAGATTGCGCAACTGGCCCACGGCTGAGGCCAGAGGCATTGCGCGCAAACCGTCGCCTGCCGGGACGTCCCGTTCACCGGCGTAGACCAGCATCTTCCGGTCGGCCTTGATGTCATCAACCGCCAGGTGAAACCCTCGCGATACCTTGGGCGCGGTTGTGCGCTTTATCTCAATCGCCCAGATTTCACTTCCGGGAAGCCGCAGGACAAGGTCAAGCTCAGCGCCAGCGGACGTTCGGTAGAAGTAAGGCTCGGTTCCCGTTGGCGCAGCGGCGATAAGGGTCTCGATACAGAACCCTTCCCAACTGCCACCAACCACCGGATGCCCCAGCAGACTTTCTGTCGAACCGAGGCCGAGCAAGGCATTGACGAGGCCGCTATCTCTGACAAAAACCTTTGGCGACTTGACGAGGCGCTTGCCGGCATTCACGTGCCAAGGCTGCAGGCGCCGCACCAGCATGAGATCGACGAGCAGATCAAGGTACCGTCCTACCGTCTGACCTGAGACGCCCAGACCCTCGGCCAGCGCGCTCGCATTTAACAGGCCACCCTGTGCGTGCGCCAGCATCGTCCAGAAGCGGCGCAGTGTGGTCGCAGGTATGCGCGGCCCGAGGGCAGGGATATCTCGCTCCAGATAGGTGCGCAGAAAATCCTCGCGCCAGCTCATGCTGGAGCGGTCACTGTCTGCCTGGAAGCTGTCCGGGAAACCACCACGCAGCCACAGGTCGTTCAGCCTTTCCGCGCCTACTTCGTCCAGCAGGAGAGGCGGCATTTCGATATAGCGAACGCGCCCGGCAAGGGATTCGGCCGATTGATGCAGCAGCACATTCGACGCAGACCCCAACAGCAGGAACTGCCCTGTGCGGAACCCCTTGCGCCGTCGCATGTCGATCTGCCCACGAAGGTTCTTGAACAGGTCCGGCATCTGCTGAACCTCATCCAGGATCACGAGCTTGCCGACTTGTTCATCCAGATAGAGATCGGGTTCTTTCAGGACCTGTCGATCCGCGTCGCGTTCGAGGTCGAGGTACACAGATGGGCGTTGCTCGGCTATCTCAAGCGCAAGTGTAGTCTTGCCAACCTGCCGGGGCCCCAAAAGGACAACAGCCGCCTGGCTGTCAAGGGCAGATAGCACGGTCTGACTGGTCCGGCGCTGGTACATATCCTTGCAATTACTCTATGGCATGGAAGCTTTGCAAGGTTATTCTGCTCAATCAAGCAGCCCCAGCCTCTCGGCCTGCTCCAGCAGCATCTTCACCGACGAGGGCTGCCAGCTGGTGCGCCCGCGGGGCGTGCGCTCGCGCATAGCTTCCAGCCGGGTGCAGATCGCCTGAAGGGTGGCGTCTGGATCCGCGCCCTTGATGGCGGCAACGATGGCGGGCAGGCGGTCGTCCGTTTCGCGTCGCCCAGCACGGGCCAAGACGGATTCAGGCAGAAAGCCGTCGCGGACATAGGCGTTCACGGCGCGCAACAGACGGCTTTGCGTCCAGCGCCGAGCCTCGGGCAGGGGGCCGTTGATGATGCGCAGCACGTCCTCCCACGCCATGTCGGGCCGCAGGCGGCGCACATGGGGCACCCAGTCCTGCGCCGTTTCATTGAGCCGCTCCATGTATCCGTCCTGACGCGCCAGCCGCACCTTGCGCAGCGCGGCCGGATCCTTGGCGCGCAGCCCAGGGTTACCGCCCACACGGCCCTTGGTGCGCGCGCTTGCAAGCCCGGCCTTGGTGCGTTCGCGGATCAGGGCGCGCTCGAACTCCGCCGCAGCGCCCAAAACTTGCAGCGTGAACTTGCCCTGCGGTGATGCGGTATCGATCGGATCCTCGATTGAGCGAAAGAACGCGCCTTTGGCCTCAAGCCGCTCGATCACCTCGAGGAGATGCGATAGCGATCGCGCCAATCGGTCGATCCGCACGACAACCAGTGTATCGCCCTTGCCGATCCGCTCCAGCACCCGCGTCAGAACTGGCCGCGCGCGGTTTCCACCGGAAGCCTGCTCCTCATGGATCTCGGCGCAGCCTGCGGATTTCAGGGCCTGCGACTGGGGCAGGGGGGTCTGATCCTCGGTTGAAACGCGGGCGTAGCCGATTAAGGGCATCAAAACAGACTTTTTGCAGTTTTAGGTGACATCACTAAACGACCGTTTGTAAACGAATGCAAGGGTGTGTTCTGTGGTGCTGTTCAGTAGAAAGCCCTTGGTTTCCTTACGCTGATCGCGATCAGAGAGTTCTCGCAGACCGTCGCGCGCGCGTTCAATACAAGGTGACCAGACGCATCCCAGAAAAACCCTTGGGTAAAGTGCAAAAACGCTGTATTTTGCGCATATGAAGCCTCAAGCATCTGCCTTACATGATGATTTTGACGATCCTTTCGCTGACGCCGAGAACGTCAAACAGATGACCGAGGACGATCTGTGGTTCCTTCCCGGTCCAATAGAAGATGAGCCCGCCGATCTGCCGCCTGGTCCAAGGGCAGAGCCACAAGAAGCCGCAGTTCTCGAGGCATGGCGGAAGGTAGAGGCCAGCCATGCTGCGCGGCTTGCCCGTGTCGCCGGACGTCTTGGTGCGCTGGACGATCGGTTGCGTCGCGGTCCAGATGGCTGGCGGCACAGGCTCGCCTTGATCGAGGCGGCTGACCTGAGCTGGTTCGAGGGCGACCGGATCGGACCCGACCGGCTGGCGCTTTGGATATCGCTGCGCCTGTCTGGCGTGCAGGACGACACAGCAGGGCTGGCCCGTATCGGTTGGGCGGTGCGGCGATTAACCGGCGGGCCAGGTCCGGAGCTGGAACTTTCCGCCTTCCTCGACCGCCGTGACCCCGAGAACCTTGGCGATGATGCCGAACCCTTCGTAGATCGTGCGGGCGGTTGGCTCGACCTGATGGCACAAGCCGCCGATCTGCACCCGATCACCCGCGCCTGTATGGGCTTTCACCTCTGGAGCCTCGCGGGCCTTGGTCAGCAGGGCGATAGAATGGAAGCTGCGGTCACTGCTTCGCGCGTCGCGGCAAGCGAGGGAAAAGGGGTAGTCTTTGCGCCGCTGGCAATGGGTGGGGCAGGGGGACTGCGCGTCGGTGGCCTACCTGCTGAGCGCCTTGCGCGGTGGCTCGACGGGATGGAAATCGCATGCCTGACCGCGATGCGACACCTCGATGGTGTCGAGGCTTGGGCGGCGAGGGCAGCAATCGAAATGACCCCGTTGTCGGGGAAGACGCCCCGGACCTTGCGCGCCGTTCTGACAGAGTGGCCGCTCGTTTCCGTCCCGATGGCCGAAGCCCTGACCGGCGCAAGCCGTGCAGCCGTGCAGCGCAACCTCGCTTGGATGGAGGCAAGGGGATTGATCCGCGAGGTGACAGGACAAGGGCGCTTCCGCATGTGGCGTGCCATTTAACTGCGGTGCCGACTGAGGTTTCGATTGATAGGCTCAATCGTCGGTCTATGTGCATCAAAAAATAATACGCTGCAGACTTGCAGCCATGTGCAGCAAACTGATATGTGATGCATACACTTGGGGATCACTCATGCCTGCCATTTCATACTCCCGCGCCGCGCAAGCCGCGTATCAAGATCTTCTGCGACTTCACTTGGAAGAAACCGCTTCGGAACTGATTGGCAGCGTGGAGGAACGGGTGCGCAATGGTAGGTCCTATCTGTACGACAAGTTCCGTATCGGTACAGCGATGAAAAGCCGATATCTCGGCGAAGGCACGCCTGAACTACATGCGCGGTTGGCTCGTGCGACCGAATTGAAAACGAAAGCGGAAGGCCGCCGCGCGACGATGGCGCGCTTGGCACGCGTGTTGCGCGCCGAAGGTTTCATGGCGACAGATCGGGATACAGGGTCGCTGCTATCGGCATTCGCACGTGTCGGAGTATTCCGGTTGGGCGGCACGCTCGTGGGCACGGCCGCCTATGCGCTTTATCAGGGCGAACTGGGCGTGCGGTTTGACTCAGAAGAACTCGCGCAGACGGGAGATATCGATTTCGCCAGCTTTGAGCGGTTGTCGGTTGTCTTGGGTGATACCGTCGAGGAAAATCCGGACGACATCCTTCAGGCCTTGGCCTTCGATCCTGTGCCCGGACTGCAGGACAGACAGGTTTGGAAATGGCGCCAGACCCGCGGCGAGGCGATGGTAGAGTTTCTGACGCCAGCCTTTGGCGAAGAAACGGTCAAACCCCTGCCGGCGCTCGGCGTCAGCGCGCAGGGGCTCAATTACTTGAATTACCTGATAGCCGACCCGATCCCGGCGCTTGCATTGTATCGGTCGGGGGTACTGGTCCAAATACCGCGCCCCGAGAAGTTCGCGATACACAAGTTGATCGTTGCGGATCGCCGCCGCGTTGGGTCTGAACAAGGCAAGGCGCGCAAGGATCGTGGTCAAGCAACATTCCTGATCAACGTCTTGGCTCAAGACAGGCCCGATGACCTGCGTGACGCCTATCGGGACGCACTTGCGCGGGGGCCACGCTGGCGAGATCGGATTGAGGCAAGCCTGAAACGCCTGCCAGAAACCGCGAGCATCCTTCATGATCTCTTAAGATGATCGGACATGAATAGGATCGCGAAATATATGATCTGCGATCTTCTGCCTGTCGCTATTCGATCAGGCAGACAAGTAAATCTGCGATATCGAGGGTCGAACCCCAACGGGAATGACAGTCGAAAATGCGAAGACGTGACCTGTTTCTTGCCTTGCTGCCACCGATCCTTTGGGCCACGGGCTACTCCTTTGGAAAGGGCGGATTGCAGCATTTTCAGCCGCTTTTCACCACTGCAATGATGTATGCGATAGCCGGTGTGATCCTGTTTCGACCCAGCAGCGGCATCAAGACACCGCTGCGGTGGCTGATCATCATTTCGGTCTTTGGCTTTGGCCTGCAAAGTGCGCTGATCTTTTACGGGGTATCTTTGGTCGATACCTCGCTGGCCAATCTTGTGGTGCAGGCGCAGGTGCCATCCGCCATTCTGGCTGCGTGGCTTTTGGGACTGGAGCGGCTGAACCCGCTGCGCATGGCTGGGGTGGCGCTGGCGATCCTGGGCATTGCTGTGGTTGTGGGCATGCCTAAACCGGGTGAAGCCTATCTGGGGCTGATCTGCATTTTAGCGGGGGCAGCAAGCTGGGGACTGGGGCAAGCGCTGATCCGCCTCCAATCTCGCGATTCCATCCGTCAGTTGATCGGCGCAATGTCGTTGCTGGCTGTTCCACAGCTTTTCGCTGCGTCGCTGCTGATCGAGGATGATCATCTTGGCCGGTTGATGACCGGGTCAGCCTATGAGTGGTTTGGAGTAGTATTCCTTGGTGTCGGCTCTTTCGTGGTGGCCTATCTGATATGGTATGGCCTGCTGGAACGAAACCGCATGGATCAGGTCGCCCCTTTTGCCTTGCTCATGCCCTTGGTCGGGATGTTCAACGGCGTGGTGTTCTTCGATGAGACTCTGACGGCATCGTTCCTGTTCGGTGCAGCACTTGTTCTTTCAGGGCTCGTGATCACGATCATGGCGCGCGACGCTCGGCACGTTGAAGCGTCAACGCCAAGGATCGGGACGCCTGCAGGGTAAAGCGGTCAGGTCACATCAAGCGTCGCGACTTTGCCCTGTTTGCGGACAGAAAGAGCGAAGGTGGCTTGAAAGGCTTTTGCCAAGGGGCTGACTACTTTGTCCGGCCGCTGGATGATGCCAACGGTTCTGCAGCAGCTTGCATCGGCAAGCGCGCGACAGGTGACGTCTGCTGGCAGGTTGAGCGTCGCCAGATTGGGTAACAAAGTGACGCCCATATCCGCCACGACCATCGCGACAAGTGAACTGACGTTGCGCACTGACAGATGTGATTGCTCGGCAAGATGCCGGAAATTCTGCTGGGGCACGGCGCGCAGCGCTTCGTTCATGATGAGGTTGGTACCTTCCAGATCACGCCATTCAATCGGTTCCGGTTTGGTCGCCATGACAGAGGCCGAATGGCAGATCAGCCGGAACGGTTCGCGGAACAGCGCATCAAAGCGCAGGTGCAGGCTTTCGCTGGGGGCGCTGGCAAAACCCATATCCACCTGCCCACTTTCTACCATGTGCCAGACATCCGTACTGTCGGTATCCACCAGTTCCACATCGACATCGGGCCGCGTTTGCAGAAACTCTCGCAGAGCTTGCGGCAGCAACGTCACCGCAACCGATGGCACAGAGGCCAGCCGAAGCCGCCCGGAAAATGCTCCGGCATGGGCGGCAATCGCCTCCATAGCGCGGTCATAGT
>JBKJTI010000038.1:0-7097 GCA_046590425.1 Cypionkella sp.
TTTAGGAAACTGGTGGGCGATCTTGGAATCGAACCAAGCATGAGTCGCCTCGGCGGAGTTACAGTCCGCTGCCGCACCTTGCAGCATATCGCCCACTGCGACGGTGATTACCGAAGCCCACCGGGGGCGTCAAGGGCGGAAAGCGGGATTTCTGAAAGCTTTCGCCTTGCGCCCAAACCCCGCAGCCCGCATTGTCGCGCCCGGATGAACAGGGGCTAAAACGCGATGTCGGGTGACAAAAAACCAACTTGGGTGGTGGATAAAGAACGCAACCGTCGGGCCGAGGCGCGTGAAACCGTCTGGCTGTTCGGCCTGCACGCCGTGCGCGATGCGCTGATGAACCCCGCGCGTGAGAAAATCCGTCTGGTTGTCACGAAAAACGCCCTCGACAAGCTGGAAGAGGCCGTGGCCTTCGCCAAGATGCAACCCGAACTGTCCGATCCGCGCAGTTTTTCGGTGCCGATTGACGAAGGCTCGGTCCACCAAGGCGCGGCGCTCGAGGTCAAGGCGCTGAATTGGGGAAAACTCTCTGATGTGGCGATTTCCGGGGCAGGGGAACCGCTGATCGTGCTTCTCGACCGCGTCACGGATCCGCATAACGTCGGTGCGATCCTGCGCTCGGCCGAGGTGTTCGGCGCCCGCGCTGTCGTTGCCCCCCGCCACCATTCCGCGCCTGAAACCGGGGCCTTGGCGAAAACCGCCAGTGGCGCTTTGGAGCGTCAGCCTTACCTGAAAGTCACCAATCTGGCCGAGGCGATGGTTGAGTTGAAAGCCATGGGCTACACGCTGATCGGGCTGGATGGCGATGGCAGTGTGGCATTGTCCGAAGCAATGGCGCGCGTCGGCAAACGCCCGGTGGCGCTGGTTTTGGGTGCCGAGGGCCCCGGCTTGCGCGAAAAAACCCGTGAAACCTGCGATATGATCGCCCGTATCCCGTTCGTGGGGGAATTTGGCAGCCTCAACGTTTCCAACGCCGCCGCAGTGGGCCTTTACGCCGCTGCGACTCGCTAACCTTTATCTAAATTTGTCATCCTCTGTGCTCAAATATCCCGGGGTCTGGGGCTGGCCCCAGAGATTTGCCGCACGTGCATCATCACAAATGCGCGACCGGGCCTTAAATTCGCCGCTGTGGCATCCATATCATTATGACGCGAGCCGGAACTCTCGCGGTGCCTGTTTACTGTCCCTCGTTCCACACCTTGACGTCCGGCCCACGGGTATGTCCTGTGCCCCGGACGTCTTTTTATCCAGAGCCCCCTTTTATTCGAGGCCAGCCATGCTGCACAGCACCGATGCCGAAATCCGTGACATCCTCACACAGGTGCAGACCATCGCCGTCGTTGGCTGGTCACCGAACCCCGACCGCCCGAGCCATGGCGTGGCGCGATATCTCGCGCAGCAGGGCTATCGGGTGATCCCGGTCAATCCGGGGCAGGCGGGGCAAGTGGTCTTGGGCGAAGTGGTGCGCGCCAATTTGGCCGAGATCGAAGGCGGCGTCGATATGGTTGATATTTTCCGCCGTTCAGAGGAAGCAGGCGCTGTGGTGGATCAGGCTTTAGCGGCTTTCCCGAACCTCAAAGCCGTCTGGATGCAGCTTGGCGTGACAGATGCCGAGGCCGCCAAACGCGCCGAAGATCGCGGCGTTGTTGCGATCATGAACCGCTGCCCAGCCATCGAAATTCCAAGGCTGGGAATTGCGCGTAAATCCTAACAAGTGGTTAACGCCATACCCGTAACCTGTTGATTTTACGTGGGTGCAGGGCCTGTCCACGCGCGGACACCCTTTGCCGCACAGCGCTTGCACCGCCGATATCCGCCCGCCTCTGCCTGCTTTGCGGCCGCAAAAATCCGCAAATTCTTCCGCAGCGGTGGGCGGGAGGGGCAGCCGAAATCACAACAGATCCCGGTGCTGGAAACCCCGTAAACCCCCGCCCGCGCGATCTTGCCCAGCAAATCCTGCCAGTCCTGATCCCCGGCCTCGCGCCCGCCCTTCACAGCCATTTCAAGACCCGCCCATCCAAAGCCGCCAGTCCCGCTGCGATCAATCCAAACCCCGCCACCTGCCGGGCCAGGATCGGCTCGCCCAAAAACATCGCCCCTAGCAGGCAGGCCGAAACCGGCACCAGAAACGTCACCAGCAGCAAATTGCTGGGGCCGGCGGAGGCCAGCAGCCGGAAATAAATCAGATAGGCGAGTGCTGTGGAAAACGCCGCAATCGCCAGCACCGCCCCGATCACCGAAGGCTCCGGCAGAGCCAATCTCCACGGCCGATCCACCAGCAACCAGATCGGCAGCAAGATCACCGCAGCCGAGGCGACCTGCCCGAAAGCCGTGGCCAGCGGCGGCACTCCCATGCTGCGGAACCGTCGTCCCCAAATCCCTGCCAGCCCGTAAGAAAACGCAGCACCCAGACAGGCAAGGCTGGCCCAGAGATCGCCCAAAGCCGCCCCACCCATCATCACCACCACGCCCGCAAAGCCGCAGGCCAGCCCCGCCGCCTTGGCGACGGTGATCTTCTCCTCGGTCAACAGATTCGCGAGCAAAACACCCCACAGCGGCGTCGTCGCGTTCAGGATCGAGGCCATGCCGCCAGAAATCCGCCCCTGTGCCAGCACGAAAAGGGTGAAGGGCACCGCATTGTTCAAAAGCCCCATCACCGCCAGCGCGCGCCACACCGGACCCCCGCGCGGAAACGCGGTGCCGCTGACCCACAAAGCCAGCGCCAAAAATGCAGCTCCTAGCCCAACCCGACCCCAAACCACGCTCAGCGTCGGCAGGCCCTGTAGTGCCACCGCCACAAAGAAAAACGACCCGCCCCACAGCAGGGACAGGATCGTCAGACGGGTCCAATCTTTACCAGACATCAGCGGCTCCTCTATCAGCCGCCAGATAAACCGGGCCGCCCGACAAAGGCGACCCGGTTTATGCTATTTCACCCGGGTCCAGGTGCCGCCATCGCGGCAAATCCCGATCACACAACCGCGGACCGCCAGTTTGTTGCCGGTCAGGGTCATGTCAGAATTATAGGTCTTGTCACGGTCTGGTGACCAGACCTTGCCATCATCGTATAGCCCGTCGGGGTAGGCGACCATATCCCAGACGATCTTCTTGCCGACATTCTCGCTGGCTTTCTCTTTGCCAGCCGAATCAAACGCCTTGATCAGCGTGCCGCAGAACGCAGCGCCACAGGGCTTGATCTGCACATAACCGAAATTGCCATTGTCGTCGGGCTTGGTCTTCCAGATCCCTTCTACCGGATCGGCGAATGCCGCTCCTGCGCCAAAAGTCAGCGTGGCGGCGAGTATCAGTTGCTTCAGCATGGTTTCCTCCCTCAAGGTCTTGCACAGGTTTGCGCGCAATCTTGCGCAAATCAACACTGACGTAGGGTCGCGCGGGTCTTGGCAATCCTGTCCCCGCAGCCTAAAGCCTGCGCAAAGCGATGGAGGCGGCGATGATCCTATATCCGGCGATAGATCTGAAAGACGGCCAATGCGTGCGGCTGTTGCGTGGGGAGATGTCAGAGGCCACGGTGTTTGGTGATGACCCGGCAGCACAGGCGCTGAAGTTTCAGGACGCGGGTTGCGCTTGGCTGCATCTGGTCGATCTGAACGGCGCATTTGCCGGGGCTCCGGTCAACGCGGCGGCGGTTGAGGCGATTTTGGCCCGCGTGCGCGTGCCTGCGCAACTGGGTGGCGGCATCCGCGACATGGCGACGATTGCGATGTGGCTGGAAAAGGGTTTGTCGCGGGTGATTTTGGGCACGGTGGCGGTGGACAATCCGGGCCTAGTGCGCGAAGCAGCGAAGGCTTTTCCCGGTCAGGTTGCGGTGGGGATTGACGCGCGCAAGGGTTTGGTGGCGACCAAGGGTTGGGCGGTGGAAACCACCGTCAAAGTCACGGACCTTGCCCGCAGCTTCGAAGACGCTGGGGTCGCCGCGATCATCTATACCGACATCGACCGCGACGGCGCGATGCAGGGGCCGAATATCGAGGCGACCGAAGCCTTGGCGCGGGCTGTCAGCATCCCGGTGATCGCGAGTGGCGGCGTTTCCCGCATGGAAGACCTGATCGCGCTGCGTGATACCGGAGTGATTGCCGGGGCTATCTCGGGTCGGGCGCTTTACGATGGCGCGATTGATCTGGGCGCCGCCTTGAAAGCCCTGAAACTTTAAGCCCATCCTCTGTGCTCAAAAATTCTCAGGGGGTGAGGCGAAGCCGAGGGGGCGGGAACGCCCCCTTTCCCCCTCCCGCCCCAAGCGCTAAGGTTGCCTTATGCTGAAAACCCGCCTGATCCCCTGTCTGGATGTCGCCGATGGCCGTGTCGTCAAGGGGGTAAATTTCGTATCCTTGCGTGATGCGGGCGACCCTGTGGAAGCCGCGCGCGCCTATGATGCGGCGGGGGCGGATGAGCTGTGTTTTCTCGACATTCACGCCACCCATGAAAATCGCGGCACGATGTTTGATCTGGTGACGCGGACGGCTGAGGCTTGTTTCATGCCGCTGACGGTGGGCGGTGGGGTGCGCACGCATGAAGACGTGCGGGCGCTTTTGCTCGCGGGGGCGGATAAGGTGTCTTTCAACTCGGCGGCGGTGGCGAGCCCGGATGTGGTGGCGCAAGCCGCGGATCGATTTGGCTCGCAATGCATCGTGGTGGCGATTGATGCCAAAACAGTCGCTCCGGGGAAGTGGGAGATTTTTACCCATGGCGGGCGCAAGGCTACAGGGATTGATGCGGTGGAATTTGCGAAGCTGGTGGTCGCCAAGGGGGCGGGCGAGATCTTGCTGACCTCGATGGACCGCGACGGCACGCGGGCGGGGTTTAATCTGGGCCTGACGCGGGCAGTGTCGGATGCGGTCTCGGTGCCGGTGATTGCTTCCGGTGGTGTGGGCACGCTGGAGCATCTGGTGGAGGGGGTCACCAAGGGCGGTGCCTCAGCGGTGCTGGCGGCTTCGATCTTTCACTTTGGCGAGTTTTCGATTGGTGAGGCCAAGCAATATATGGCGGCGGCGGGTATTCCCATGAGGTTGACATGAGCGCGTTAGAGCGGTTGAGCGAAACGATTTTCGCCCGCAAGGGGGCGGATCCGGAGAGTTCCTGGACAGCGAAATTGCTGGCGAAGGGGCCGGAGAAATGTGCTGAAAAGTTCGGGGAAGAGGCGGTTGAGGCGATCATTGAGGCAGTGAAGGGGGATCGCGTCAAGCTGACCTCCGAGGCGGCGGATGTGGTGTATCATTTGCTGGTGATGTTGGCTTCTCGGGATGTATCGCTCGCGGATGTGGTCGCGGAATTGGAGCGGCGCGAAGGCGTTTCGGGGATTGCCGAGAAGGCGGCGCGGTAGTGGTCCCGAGTTGGGACCATAGGGCGTATTGAACAATATCAGTGGGTTGTGTTCTCGGGTTAAGAGTTTTTTAACGACTGCGCTGGTTGCGGCGGGGAAGCCTCCGGCGGGAGTATTTAGGCCAAGATGAAATTGCTTGGGATGTTTCGGGCTTTACCCGAACACCGACCAGCCCATGCCGCGTGCCAGCTTTTCCACCGCGATGGAGCCGAGTTTGGAATTGCCGTATTCGTTCAGGCCGGGGGACCACACCGCAATCGAGGCTTTGCCGGGGGCGATGGCGAGGATGCCGCCGCCCACGCCGGATTTGCCGGGCAGCCCGACTCGGTAAGCGAATTCACCCGAGGCATCGTAATGGCCGCAGGTCATCATCAGCGCGTTGATGCGGCGGATGCGGGCGATGGAGACCAAGCGCGGGCAGCCGGGGGCGCCCAAGAGGAAGCGGCCCGCGCGGGCGAGTTGGGCTGCGGTCATCTCAACCGCGCATTGGTGGACATAGGTGCCGATGGCAAACTGGGTCGGGTTGCGCAGATTGCCCATCGCGGCCATGAATTCGGCCAAAGCGATATTGCGGTGGGCGGTGGCTTGTTCGGATTTTGCCACGGCTTGGTTGATTGTGATGGTCTCATCTTCGGCGGCCGTTTGGATGAAGCGGAGCAGTTCCGCCAGAACCTCGCGCGGTTGGCGGCCTTGCAGGATGGCGTCGGTGACGGCGATGGCACCTGCATTGACGAACGGATTGCGCGGAATGCCGTTTTCTTGCTCCAACTGCAGGATCGAGTTGAAGGCGAGGCCGGAGGGTTCGCGACCCACACGCGCCCAGATCTGATCGCCCAAGCGGCCCAAAGCTATGGCGAGGGTGAAAACCTTGGAGATTGACTGGATCGAGAACGGGGTGGCGGCGTCGCCAGCGGTGAAGGTCTCGCCGGTGGGCAGAGCTACGGCGATGCCGAAGTGCTGGGGGTCAACTTTCGCCAGTTCGGGAATGTAATTGGCGACTTTGCCGCGATCAGTCGCCCCGGCCATCTCAGACGCGATCTGATCGAGCAGGTCCTGCATCTATGGCTTCCAGCGCAGGAAATTGGCGATCAGGCGCAGACCCGTGGCTTGGCTTTTCTCGGGGTGGAACTGCATCCCCAGCATGGTATCGCGGCCAATGATCGCGGTGATCTCGCCCGCGTAATCGACATGGGCGAGGCGCTGGCCCGGGTTTTCGACGCGGAAATGGTAGGAATGCACGAAATAAGCGTGGTCGCCGGTTTTGATGCCTGCGAGCACGGGGTGCGGGTGGTCGATGATCAGGTCATTCCAGCCCATGTGGGGGACTTTCAGCGCGGAATCGGCGGGGGTGATCTTCACCACTTCGCCGGGAACCCATCCGAAACCGTTGGTGTCTTCATATTCGCGACCCCATGTCGCCATCATCTGCATGCCGACGCAGATGCCGAGGAAGGGGCGCGCGCGGGCAGTAACGGCTTCTTCAATGGCTTCAAAAAGCCCGCCATAGCTGCCCAAGGCACGGCGGCAGGATGGGAAAGCGCCATCGCCGGGCAACACGAGTCGGTCGGCGCGGGCGACATCCTCGGGGCGGGAGGAGACGAGGACCTCACCCGCATCGGTTTCCTGCGCCATGCGCTGGAAGGCCTTTTCAGCCGAGTGCAGGTTGCCGGAATCGTAGTCTACGAGGACGGTGAGCATTTTGACGGGCCTTGGGTTGCTGGGGCGTCGGATGCCTCCGGCGGGGATATTTGAGCGCAGA
>JBKJTI010000142.1:0-19920 GCA_046590425.1 Cypionkella sp.
CTGATTTCATCTGCTTCTTGTCAGGCTTGGCGGTGTTGGAAGTCATGGACGAAAACCGATCCCCTTGGTGTCGGTCGCCCATTTGCGCGATAAGGCGATCAGGTGCAAGGCCGCAGCAGCTGCTCCGCCACCTTTGTTTTGTCCAAACGCCTCGGCACGCACTTCCGCCTGCTTGCGGTTTTCCACCGTCAGGATGCCATTGCCAATCGCAGCACCCTGCAATCCCAGCATGGTGATCGCCCGAGAACTGTCATTACAGACCGTATCATAGTGCGTCGTCTCACCGCGAATGACGCAACCCAAGGCAACATAGCCGTCAAACTTCGCAATCCGTTCGGCCAAAGCAATCGCCGAGGGCACTTCCAGCGCGCCCGGAACCTCGACAACCTCGGTTGTAGCGCCACACGTCGCAGCCACCGCCTGTGCGCCTGCCACCAGTTGATCGGTGATGTCCCTATAGTAAGGTGCCACCACGATCAGCAGTTTTACGGGAGCCACAAATTCCGGCAGCGGCAGGGTGTAGTGGGTTTCACTGGCAGCCATGATCTACTCCGCAATCGCGCGGGTGCCGACAATCGACAGCCCATAGGCATCAAGCCCGACAACCTTCGGCGCCTTTGAATTCGTCACCAAGGTGATTGCGCTCAAGCCAAGCGCCGACAGGATTTGCGCGCCCAAGCCGTATTGCCGCAAGGTATGCGGGCTGACTTCCCCCGGCTCCACCTTCATCGAGGTGTCGCGCAGCAGCACGATCGCGCCGCGGCCTTCGGCAGCAATCACCCGCATAGCGCCCTGCAGATCACCGACATGATCGTCGCCGATACCCAGCACATCCTCCAACGCGTTCAGCGTATGCACCCGCGCCAGAACCGGAGCATCGCCCGACAGATCGCCCTTGGTCAGCACGACATGCTCATCACCATGCGTCTCATCGGCGAAAATCCGCATCAGCCAATCGCCGCCATGCAAGGATTGCACCCGCTTGACCGAGCGTTCCTTTATCAGATTGTCGTGCCGACGGCGATAAGCGATCAGATCGGAAATCGTGCCGATCTTCAGGTTGTGCTTTTGCGCAAACGCCACCAGATCGGGCAGCCGCGCCATCGTGCCATCGTCCTTCATGATCTCGCAGATCACGCCCGACGGATTTAGTCCGGCCAACCGCGAGATATCCGTCGCAGCCTCGGTATGCCCAGCGCGCACCAGCACGCCGCCATCACGCGCCCGCAGCGGGAACACATGCCCCGGCGTCGCCAGATCGCTCGGCACAGATTTCGGATCAATCGCCACCGCAATGGTGATCGCGCGGTCTTGCGCGGAAATCCCGGTCTCCACCCCTTCGCGTGCCTCAATCGACACGGTGAACGCGGTCTCGTGGCGGCTGGAGTTTTTCGAGGCCATCAGCGGCAACCCCAAAGCATCAATCCGCGCTCCGGTTAGCGTCAGGCAAATCAGCCCGCGCCCGTGCGTGGCCATGAAATTCACCGCTTCAGCCGTGGCCATCTCTGCCGGGATCACCAGATCGCCTTCGTTTTCGCGATCTTCGTGGTCCACCAGAATGAACATCCGGCCATTGCGGGCGTCTTCGATGATTTCTTCAACGGACGAGATCGCGTCCGAGTATTCCGTGCGTGTGGTCATGATCTGGCTTCCTGAAACTCTCCCTTTGCCCATAGCGCCAAAGGCCGCCAAAAGCCAGAGCCGCGCAAACCCAGTTTGCCGAACAGAGGCTGTGCAAAGACTATGGTGTTGCGAAAAACCGCTCTGCTGGCAGATAGCCCGCAAGCCGCCCTGCCGCACACCAATCGCGCTCCAAGACCAGATCGCCGACCAGCAAGACCCGATCTCCCGGCACTTTGCCCAAAGCTGCCCTGATCGCCGTCCGCGCCTCGGCAAACTTCGCCAAAGCAAGGGGTGCGGGATGGGCCTGATCAATCTGCGGGTTCATCGAAACGGCTTGTGGTGAGAGCGGAGCCACCGCCAAAGCAATCCGCACACAAGTCATCGCATCCAGCTTCTCGGCCCGATCCAGCGGCAAGGACTCGCGCCCCCGCACCAACCGCAACGCATTCGAGGAAAACAGAAACGCGATCAGATCATGCCCGGTCGCCGTGCGCACCGAAGCATAGGTCTGATACTCCAGCCCCAGATCCCGCGCCCGCTTCACCCGCAAACGCACCACTTCTATCGGCAGGATCGGCAGCAACTGCGCGCGTGCCACCCGCCAACAATGCGTCCGCCACGCCACGCCCGGCTGCATCGCAGGTCCGCCGTTATGCCCTATACCCGATACGGCCTATTCCCACTCGCGCAACCGCGCCACATAGCGCGCCATCGTATCGACCTCTAGGTTGACCTTATCGCCCAGCTTGACCTCACTCCAAGTCGTCACCGCCTGCGTATGCGGGATAAAATTGATGCCGAAATCGCAGCCATCGACCTCATTCACCGTCAAAGACGTGCCATTCAGCGCCACTGACCCCTTCGAGGCGATAAACTTCGCTAGGGCCTCGGGTGCCCTAAACGTCACCCGCACAGACTCGCCTTCCGGCACGATCCGCACCACCTCGGCCACGCCGTCGACATGGCCCGAGACGATATGCCCGCCCAACTCATCGCCAACCTTCAACGCACGCTCAAGATTCAGTCTTTTGCCCAGCTTCCACCCCGACAGATTGGTTTTCGAGACGGATTCCGCCGAAATCTGCACGTCAAACCAGTTGCGCGGCGCTGTTCCCAACGCCACCACGGTCAAACAAACCCCTTCGCAAGAGATAGAAGCGCCAATGTCCACGCGGCTCACGTCATAGGCCGTGCCAATCCGCGCCCGCAAATCGCCGCGCTGCTCCAATTCCAGCACTTCGCCCATATCGGTGACAATTCCGGTAAACATCGCTTAGCCCTCATGATTTGGCTTAAAGCTACCGCTTGCGCCGGGCTTGCGCAATCGCCTCAAATTCGCCGCGCTTCTTGTGTTAGGGTTCACAGAGTCGAAGTTTTCCCCTTCTATTCTGAGCGTCATCGGTGCATTCAATCTAAAAACACGAGTAACATGCCAGGTTCAGGTCAAGATCGCCACTTTCTGTTTTTACAGGGGCCGCACGGCCCCTATTTCCACCGTCTTGGCAAAATGCTGACAGCCGCAGGTGCCCAGGTCTGGCGGGTGGGCTTCAACCGTGGCGACCGGGCGTTTTGGCCCTCGGAAGGCAGCTACATCGCCTTCAAAGGCACGCTGCAAGACTGGCCGCTCGCCTTCCGCACGGTGATCGAGCAGAAACAGATCACTGATATCGTACTCTACGGCGACACCCGGCCAATCCATGCCACTGCCGTGCAAGCCGCCCGCGCTGCGGGCATCACCGTGCATGTGTTCGAGGAAGGCTACCTACGACCCTATTGGATCAGCTATGAGCGCGGCGGCTCGAACGGCAATTCGCGGCTGATGCAAATGTCAGTGCCGCAAATGCAAAAGGCGCTGGATGCCTTAGATATGGAACTCCCCGACGCCCCCGCCCGCTGGGGCGACATGCGCCAGCATATGTTCTGGGGCGCACTCTATCATTGGTTCGTGATGACCGGATTCTGGGATTATCGCAATTTCCGTCCCCATCGCGCGCTGACAGTGGGGCAAGAATTCTGGCTTTATGTCAAACGCCTCGCCCTGCTGCCCCTGCATCGTTGGGAGCGTATTGCTGCAACCTTCCGCATCAAACACGGCGGCTTCCCCTATCATCTGGTGCTGCTGCAACTGGAACATGATGCAAGTTTCCAGATGCACTCTCCATTCAAAACCATGACCGAGTTTCTAGCGCTGGTGATCGAAGGTTTCGCCAAAGGCGCCGCCCCGCATCATCATATCGTGTTCAAAGCCCATCCGATGGAAGATGGTCGTGTCCCCGTTGCCCATGAAATCAAGCGCTTGGCAAAGTTGCATGGGGTCGAAACCCGTGTGCATTTCGTGCGTGGCGGTAAACTGGCAGCGCTTTTGAACCACGCCCGCTCTGCCGTGACGGTGAATTCCACTGCCGCCCAGCAAGTGCTGTGGCGCGGATTGCCGCTGAAAACCTTTGGTGCTGCGGTCTATGCCAAGCCGGAATTCGTCTCGACCCAAAGCCTGAAAGACTTCTTCACCCTGCCAACCCGCCCGGACAGCCGAGCGTACCGAGATTATCGCCACTATTTGCTGGAAACCAGCCAAGTTCCGGGCGGCTTCTACAGTTCGCGCGGGCGGCGTGAATTGCTACGACAGGTGGTAGATATGATGCTGCAAGCTGAAGATCCCTATGATGCGCTTACCTCGGGCAAAGCGGCACCACGGCAACAGTTACACCTCGTTAAGTGAGCTAAAAAACCAAGACTGGCATTTTGTTTCGTCATTCTGTAGCCTTACAGGCAAAACTTGAGGCAAATCCAGTTAAAGGAGCCCGGGCAGTGAAAATTACCGGATCAAGGGGGGCGAAGGCCCTTGCCCTTGTGGCGCTTGTCAGTGCGGTTGCGGCCTGTGGCCTGCCGCGCTCTGGCCCCAATAAGGCAGAAATCTTCAAAGGCTCGGTCTTGAAAGAGGGCGACGCCTTTATCGTGACGGTGAACTCTCGGGTGACCCGCGCCACGGCGGTGACTCCGGCGTTGGGGTTCAGTTCGGCCTTCCGCAATGCGGGGGTGGTCGGATCGGATGTGATCTCGCCGGGTGATGTGCTGGGCTTGACGATCTATGAAAACGTCAAGGATGATCCCCTGCTCGGCAACACCGGGCAACGGGTTTCTGCCCTGACCGAGATTCAGGTCGATGGTGCAGGATTTATCTTCGTGCCCTATGCTGGCAAAATCAAAGCGGCGGGCCAGTCGCCCGATGGTTTGCGCAACATTATCACCAAAAAACTCGACACCCAAACGCCTGATCCGCAAATTTCGGTGCAGCGTCTGGCAGGAGATGGCTCGACCGTCTCGGTTTCCGGTTTCGCCGGGGCCAACGGCGTGTTCCCGATCGAACGCCCAACCCGCACGCTTTCCGCCATGCTCTCGAAGGCGGGTGGCGTTACGATTGAGCCTGCTGTCGCCATCGTTCGCGTCACGCGGGGCAGCAAAACTGGCTCGATTTGGCTGGAAGACCTTTACTCAAACCCCAGCCTCGACATCGCATTGCGTCCAGGTGACAAAATCATCGTCGAGAAAGACACCCGCTCTTTCGTCGCGATGGGGGCCACGGGGTCGCAAAGCAAGATCCCGTTTGAAACGCAAACACTGTCGGCAATCGAAGCTTTGGCAACGGTTGGCGGCCTGAATACCGGCACCGCAGACCCCACTGGTGTCTTCGTGTTTCGCAACGAACCCGCCGAGGTTGCCAATTCCGTGCTGGGTCGACGCGACTTGAAAGGTGATCAGCGCATGGTCTATGTGCTTGATTTGACACAACCAACCGGCATGTTTGAAGCGCGAGATTTCCTGATCCGCGACGGCGACACCGTCTATGTCACCGAAGCACCCTTTGTGCAGTGGACCAAAACCCTGTCGGCGATTTCCGGCTCCACCACCGCCGCTGACAACATTGCCACCACGGGACAATGAGGCGGTCTTGTCCGTAACCGGACTCAAGAATACCCAAGCCGCCGGGGCCATTCCCCGGCGGCTTTTCTATTACAATGCAGGTTTTCTGCGCCAACCCTACCTGCGCCGGATGCTGGCGCTCGCAGGGCATGAGTTACGCCTTGGCCTGCCAGGCCCAGAGGATGGAGTGGTGGTCTGGGGCCGTTCACCCTATGCGCGGCGTGGTGAGGCGATTGCGGCCCGCTACAACGTGCCGTTAGTCCGCATCGAAGATGCTTTTCTGCGCTCCATCCGCCCCGGACGCTTAGGCGATGTCCCTCTGGGGTTACTAATCGACGGCTGCGGCGTACATTTCGACAGCGCAATCCCTTCAACACTTGAGACAATCCTCGCCAAACACTCCTTAGACGATTCGAACCTTTTGACCCGCGCGAGGGACGGTATTACCCGTATTCGCGCCCTAGACTTATCAAAATACAACCTTCACCTCTCAGACGCCCCGCTCCCGGCCCCCGGCTATGTCCTTGTGGTCGACCAAACCGCAGGCGATGCCTCGATCCACCATTCTGGGGCTAATGCCACGCGCTTTGCCGAAATGCTGGCCACGGCGCAAAGCGAACATCCCGGCGCGCGTATTGTGATCAAGGCCCATCCCGAAACGCAACTTGGTCTGCGGCGCGGACATTTCACCGCTGCGGATCAAACCGACCGTATCCATCTTCAAACCACGCCTGTCTCGCCTTGGACTCTGCTGGAAGGTGCCATCGCCGTCTACACCGTCTCCTCCCAACTTGGGTTCGAGGCGATCCTCGCTGGCCACCGCCCCCGCCTCTTCGGCCAACCGTTTTACGCCGGCTGGGGCCTGACCTTCGATACTTTCCCAGTAGACCGCCGCAGGCGCACCTTCACCAAAACCCAGCTTTTCGCCGCTGCAATGATCCTTGCCCCGACATGGGTCGATCCCTGCCGCGACCGGTTGTGCAGCTTTGAAGAAGCGGTGGATCAGTTGGAGGCCGAGGTGCGCGCTTACCGCGAAGATCATTTCGGCCATGTCGCGATAGGGATGCGAGTGTGGAAGCGCACCAGGTTGCAAGCGGTGTTCGGGCGCGAAAAGTCGATGATATTTCAGGATAATCCTGCCAAAGCCATCGCCAAAGCTCGTGTGACAGGCCGGAGCGTGCTTGTCTGGGCCGGTAAAGAACCCGCTGATCTACCCGAAACTCTGACCATCCGCCGCGTCGAAGATGGCTTCCTACGCTCGCGTGGCTTAGGTGCCGAACTGGTGCCCCCTCTGAGCCTCGTCACCGACGATCTCGGGATTTACTACGATCCAAGCCGTGAAAGCCGCCTTGAACAGCTCATCCAAACCCCGCTGGCTCCAAATGCCGCCCGCCGCACCGAAAAGCTGATCGCTGGCCTGATTGCCGCGCGTCTGTCGAAATACAACCTCTCAGGCGCAATGCCCGATCTGCCCGATGGCCCGCGCGTGCTTGTCCCCGGTCAGGTCGAAGACGACGCCTCAATCCGCCTTGGCGCGGGCACCATCCGCACCAACCTTGGCCTGCTGCAAGCCGCCCGCACTGCGCATCCCAATGCAACCATTATCTACAAGCCCCACCCCGACGTTGAAGCTGGATTGCGCCCCGGCGCGATCGCGGATGCCACCCTGCGCGGCGTTGCTGATGTCATCGCCCACCACGCAGACCCGATCCAACTGATCGAGGCCTGCGACGCCGTCGTCACCATGACATCTCTGCTAGGGTTTGAGGCCTTGTTGCGCGGCAAGCGCGTCACCTGCTTGGGCGCACCGTTCTATGCCGGATGGGGCTTGACCCAAGACCTCGGCCCCATTCCTCTGCGGCGCAAACAAGCCGAAGACGGCCATCCTCTGCCTCGCCCCAACCTACTCGCCCTCTCTCATGCAGCCCTGATTGCCTACCCGCGCTATTATGATCCGGTCAGCCGCAAACCCTGTCCGCCCGAGGTGGTTCTACACCGTTTGACAACTGCCACCGATACGCCAACTGGGCTTGGTCTTCGCCTTCTGGCAAAGCTACAGGGGCGTTTTGCCACCTATTCCCGGTTCTGGCGTTAAACACCTTACGGTCGTTTTGGCGCGCAATGGCAGTTGACCAAGCGTTTCATCAAACCTCTGCCTAGTAAATATACCTGATCTGCTCCGTCCAATACCGTTCAATCCGCTTCAGCGACTGGTTCATGTTTTCCATGTTGTTAGCGTCCACCAGGCTGCGCTTCGCCAGCCCTTCAGCATGGCGCTGGAACAGATCGGTCAGCATGGCGCGCACCTTTCGGCCCTTTTCCGACAACCGCACCCGCACCGAACGGCGATCAATTTCCGACCGCTGATGGTGCATATAGCCCAATTCCACCAGCTTCTTCAAATTGTAAGACACATTCGAACCCTGGTAATAGCCGCGCGATTTCAACTCGCCCGCCGTAACCTCATTCTCACCGATGTTGAACAGCAACAACGCCTGAACCGAGTTGATCTCAAGCACCGCCACCCGTTCAAATTCGTCCTTAATTACGTCCAAAAGCAGCCGATGCAGCCGCTCTAGCAACGCCAGATTGTCAAGATATCCCGCCATCAACAGCTTTTGCGAGCCGTCCAGCAGGGGGTCATGTAAACTCATTTATTAACTCCGCGAGCGATGGCACCTGCGGATAGAATCGGCATAAAACAAAAAAATATAGTAAACTCGCCTCGATTTTGGCGAAAATCACTACACGGCCAACCGCCCTCGCGCATAGATTCCAATTTCTGCAATCAAATCCATCAGATAGCCGGGCGCTGGGTTTTGCCCCAACACCCATGGCAGAAGGTCCTGATCGTTTTCCTCTAAAAGTTTATCGAAAACAACCAGCCGATCTTCGCTCATCGCCGCCAAATGCGCATCAGCATAGGGGCCTAAAATCAGGTCCATCTCTTTCATGCCGCGCCGCCAGCTGCGCATTGCCATGCGTTTCAGCCGCGCTTCTTGCGTTTCCATCACAGCCATCCTTGATCCATTGCGCCCATCAGCCTATGACACAGCGCGCGCCCTTTCCAGCCCCGGAGAATACAATGGCCTTCCTGTCCGATACTCTAGCCCGCGTCAAACCCTCGCCCACCATCGCCGTCACCACCAAGGCGCAGGAACTGAAAGCCGCTGGCCGTGATGTCATCGGCCTTGGCGCAGGAGAGCCGGATTTCGACACTCCGGAAAACATCCGCAACGCCGCCAAGCGCGCGATTGACGCAGGCAAAACCCGCTATACGGCGGTCGATGGCATCCCGGAGCTGAAAAAGGCGATCTGCGAGAAATTCGCCAGCGAAAATGGGCTGACCTATGCGCCCAATCAGATCACAGTCGGCACCGGCGGCAAGCAGACGCTGTACAACGCGCTGATGGCCACCTGTAATCCCGGCGATGAGGTGATCATCCCCGCGCCCTATTGGGTTTCATATCCCGATATGGTGCTATTGGCAGGCGGTACCCCGGTGCCGGTTGTGGCGACCATCGACACCGATTTCAAACTGACCCCGGCGCAACTGGATGCCGCGATCACTTCGAAAACCAAGTGGTTCATCTTTAACTCGCCCTCGAACCCGACCGGCGCGGGCTACACCCGCGCCGAACTCCGCGCCCTCTGCGACGTGCTGCTGAAACACCCGCATGTCTGGATCATGTCCGACGATATGTATGAACACCTGGTGTTCGACGATTTCGAATTCACCAGCCCGGCGCAGATCGAGCCGAAACTCTACGACCGCACCCTGACCTGCAACGGCGTGTCGAAATCCTACGCCATGACCGGCTGGCGCATCGGCTATGCCGCTGGCCCCGCGCATCTGATCAAAGCCATGGGCACGATCCAGTCGCAATCCACCTCGAACCCCTGCTCGGTCAGCCAATATGCGGCGCTCGAGGCCCTGACGGGCCCGCAAGATTTCCTCGCCCCCAACCGCAAAATCTTCCAGCGCCGCCGCGATCTGGTGGTCTCGATGCTGAATGACGCCAAAGGCATCAAATGCCCGAAACCCGAAGGTGCCTTCTACGTCTACCCCGACATTTCCGGCTGTATCGGCAAAACCAGCCCGGCAGGCACCAAGATCAGCAATGACGAGGTGTTCGCCACCGCCCTTCTCGAAGAAACCGGCGTGGCCGTGGTGTTTGGTGCTGCCTTCGGTCTATCGCCAAACTTCCGCGTCAGCTACGCTACCGCCGACGAGGTTCTGCGCGAGGCTTGCACCCGCATCCAGACTTTCTGCGCCTCTTTGACCTGAAGGATCTCATGGCCGACCGGATCACCGCCAATCTGCCAAGCTGCAATTTCGCAGCAACCGAGGCGTTTTACAACCGCCTCGGCTTTCGCACGAATTTCCGCGATGACGGCTGGATGATCCTGCAACGTGTTGGCTTGGTGTTGGAATACTTTCCGCATCCTGAGGTCGATAAATGGTCCAGTTGGTTCTCTGCCTGCATCCGCGTCGATGATGTGGCAACCTTGCTGGAGGATTGGCAACAGGTCGGGCTGCCAACCGACCCTAAGAGCATCCCGCGCCTGACAGGCATCTTCAAACCCGGCAATGCCCCGCGCATGTTCGCGCTGGTCGACGAAGATGGCTCGCTGCTGCGGGTGATCGACAACCGTGATGCTGGCGAGGCCGCCTGAATGTCTGCCGATCTACCAGAGTTTTACTTCCGCATCCGCGACAACGGCGCTGCCGTGTTTCGAGTGGATACCGAAAACCGCCAGCGCCGCATCGACATGGAAGAGATCGCTCTGGTCAACGTTAAGAACGGCAACATCAAACCGCATGGCGACCACAAACTGACGCCCGAAGAAATCACCGTGATCGGTCAATGGGTTGCCAAGCGGCAAGTCACACTGGCCGCCCGCGATGTTGATGACATTCTGCGCGCTGTCGATCACATGAACCTCACGACGCAATGGGTGCAATCCAAGGCGACCGACACGCAGCTAGCAGAAGTCACCGACCTTCTGCTGCTCGCCATGCACGATCTGCGTTCGGTTCTGGTGCGCAAGAAGGCCGAGCGCCTGATGAAGGGTGAGGCTACCGAGTAGTCTGCGCTTGAGCCGAGAACCTCAGCCGCGCACCCGGTGCCAGAACCGCCACATCATCGTCACAGCGGCGAACAGCAGCCCAATCACAAGCCCCGCCCACAGCCCGATGCCCCCCATCCCGGCATGGAACGCGAGAAAATAGGCGCAGGGAATCCCGATCCCCCAATAGCTGATCGCTGCCGCGATCATCGGCACCCGCGTATCCTTGATCGCCCGCAGCAGGCCTAAAGCCATCACCTGCATCGCATCCGCCATCTGAAACAGCGCCGCCATCGCCAACAGCGTGACGCCAAATGCAATGATCTCAGCGCTCTGCGGCTTCGTCTCATCCAGAAACAGCGAAATGATCGGCACCGGCAGGCTCAGGAACAACACCACCATCACCGCGCCAAAGCCAACCGAAAGCGCGATGGCGACCTTCGCCGCATCGCGCAATCCTTGAACATCGCCCGCGCCATCTGCCCGCCCCGCCCGCACCGTGGCGGCATTCGACAGCCCCAGATGCACCATGAACGAAAGCGCCGCGACCTCCATGGTGATGCCATGCGCCGCCAGTTCCACCGTGCCAATCCAGCCCATCATCAGCGCCGTCGCCTGAAACAACCCGCTCTCGGCCAATGACGTAATCCCGATCGGCCAGCCCAAGCGGAACACCTGGTGCAAGGCTTGCCAATCCGGTCGCCAAAACCGCTGGAACAGCCGGAAATGCCGCAACTCTGGCAGCCAGCCCGCGTAAAGCGCCAGCAGCATAAAGGTCAATGTCTGCACAAATACCGATGCAATCGCCGCTCCGCGCACACCCAGTTCCGGCGCGCCCCAATGGCCAAAGATCAGTGCATAGGCCAGCACAAGGTTGACCCCCACCGCCGCCAGCGTCACCCAAAGCACCACCTGCGTGCGCTCCAACGCCGCCAGATAGTTCTTCAACACCATCACCAAAAGCGCCGGGATCATTCCCAGCCCCGCGATACGCAGAAAATCCTGCCCCAGTATGGAAACCTCGGGCCGCTGCCCCAAAGACAACAGCAACGCCTCAGACCACCAGAAAATCGGATAGCTCACCACGCCAAAACCAATCGACAACCACATCCCCATCCGGGTATCGCGTCGCACCTGCGTCTCATCCCCGCGCCCGACAGCCGTCGCCACCATCGGCAGAACTGCCTGTGCAAACCCCGCGCCAAGGATGAAAATCACGAAAAATGTCGATGTTGCCAGCACCACCGCCGCGAGCTCGTTCACCCCATACCAGCCCAAAAGCACAGTATCGGTGACATGCAGCGCCATCTGCGCCAGATGGCTGCCGACCAGCGGCAGCCCCAAAGCCAGCGTCGCGCGGGCATGTGAGATGTAGGACATTCTTTTGATCATATCGCTTCCTACAAGCCCAGGATCACTGCCACAAGACACCGCCTCCGCCGCACTGCAGCGCATCCGCCCCGGGGTATCGCCGCAACGCGATGTCGGATTTCACGGACGCCTGTCGATAACGCGACATTTACATTCCCCGCCCAGCGCGCCTAGCGTAAACCCTGCCATAGAGTGACCGCGATGCCGCCCAACTCCGCCGCTCAGATTCCTCCGCTCCAAATCCGGCTCTGCCGCGCCCATGACATCCGGGCTGGCACCCCCACCATCGGTGCGCGCTTGCTGGTCGACCGCCTCTGGCCACGCGGCATCGCCAAAGCCGATCTGAAGCTGGATGCATGGCTCAAATCCGCCACCCCCAGCCCGGCCTTACGGCAATGGTTCGGCCACGATCCCGCCAAATGGGGCGCGTTCACCCGCGCCTACCGCGCCGAGTTGGACGCCACCCCAGACGCGCTGACCGAGGCGCTGGAGTGGTGCCGCAAGGGCCCAGTCACCCTGATTTATGCTGCCCGCGACACCGAACACAGCCATGCCCAGATCCTGCGCAATGTGCTGATTGAAACCCTGAAGCATGAGGATCCAAATGACTAACCCATTGTACGATCATTACAATCTGCACACGCCTGTCTGCGACTTGCTTGGCTGCGATCATCCGATTCTGCTTGCAGGTATGGGTGGCGTTGCGCGATCAGAACTGGTCGCCGCCGTAGCGAACGCAGGCGGCTATGGCATCCTCGGCATGGTACGCGAATCCCCCGAGTTGATCGCGCAGGAAATCGACGCCGTCCGCGCCCGCACCACAAAACCCTTCGCCGTCAATCTGATCCCCTTTGCCACCGATCCCGCTCTGCTCGACGCCGAACTCTCGACCTGCATTGAATGCAATGTCCCCGCCATGTGCTTCTTCTGGCATGTGGTGCCCTCTGCGATTGAACGCGCCAAAGCCGCAGGCTGCCTCGTGCTGCACCAAGTGGGCTCGCTGAAAGCCGCGCTAGGAGCCGAAGCGGCCGGAGCCGACATCCTGATCGTCCAAGGTGTCGAGGCAGGCGGTCATGTCCACGGCACCGCCGCAGCCCTGATCTTGGTCGAGCAAGTCGCCCGAGCCACAAAACTTCCCATCGTCGCCTCTGGCGGTTTCGCCACCGGAGCATCCCTCATCGCCGCCCGCGCGTTGGGCGCACAAGCCATCCACTGCGGCACCGCCTTCCTCGCCACCCAAGAATCCTTTGCGCACAACGATCACAAGGCCCGCGTGCTGGCCGCGCAGGCCGAGGATACCGTCTACACCGACGTCTTCGCGCTGAACTGGCCGCCAAACGCCCCGGTTCGGGTGATCCGCAATTCAGTCACCGACGCGATCGGCAATGCCCTCACAGGCCACCGCCCCGACACTCTGCCCCGCGGCGAGATCATCGCCCATGAGGATGGCCGCCCCCTGCTGCGCTACAGCACGGATTCCCCGCTGCGCATCACCACCGGCGATCTGGAAGCCATGCCCAACTATGCTGGTCAAAGCGCCGCGCTGATCACAGATCTGCCCACCGCGGCCCAGCGCCTCGCCACGATCATGACCGAAGCCCAAGCGTCCCTCTCCCAGCTGCCTGCGGCACGATCATGACCCAAGCCCCCCGCCCCTACGCCTCGCCACCCTGCCTCGCGCAAGATCTCGACCCGAATCACATCGACCCGCAACAAGCCACCGATGTCGCCCGTTGGCGCAAGTCCGAGCGTCTACGCTTGCTGGCCGAACGCGCCGCCCTGCCCGTCGCCACCCGCCAGACTGCCGCCCAATCCATCGCGATCCATCTCGACCACCTGCTCGCCCAACGCTTCGTCAGCCTCGACGGCCTGATCATCTCCGCTTGGTGGCCGATCAAAGCCGAGCTTGATTTGCGCTTCTGGCTCGCCACCCTCGCCGCCAAAGGGGCCACCGCCGCCCTGCCAGTCATCCTGACGCCCAAAGCCCCGCTCGCCTTCCGCGTCTGGACTGCCGGCGCGCCGATGGAGCGCGGCTTCTGGAACATCCCAACCCCCGCGACTGGCCCTGAGATCACCCCCCATATCACCCTCTCCCCTCTGGTTGGCTGGGATACCGCTGGATACCGCCTAGGCTACGGCGGCGGCTATTTGACCGCACGCTTGCCAGCCTCACGCCGTCACCCATCGCTATCGGCATCGGACTTGACGCGGCCCGCCTGCCAACGATATTCCCGCAACCACATGATATTCCTATGGATTTCATTCTGACGGAATCATCCTCGCAGACCCTCCACCCCTGAGACGCAACGCCGCAGCCACAGCATCGAAAACCCGGCTATACTCCGCGCATGACCGATGAAACCCGCGTTCTTTACAACGAAACCTGCCCGGTTTGCCGGTTTGAGATCGGCCATTACCGCAAAGCCGCCCTTGCCGAAGACCTGCCCCTGCGCTTTGATGATCTGACTCAGGCAAGCGCATGGGGTGTGTCCCCAGACGCTGCCGCCAAGCGCCTGCATGTGCTACACCAAGGCCAACTGCTCTCCGGAATTCCCGCCTTCCAAATCCTTTGGGCAAAACTGCCACGCTGGCGCTGGGTGGCACGCTTTACCGCGCTGCCGCTGATCTATCCGCTGACTTGCGCCCTCACCTGATGGCCCCCATGCTCTACCGCGCCCACAAACGCCGCGAAGCCGCCAAAAACCTGCCGCAATAGCCGGGTATCCTTCGGTTGCATGCGAAACTGATCGATATTCTGCATCAGCGTTACGCGTTTGCATCGACCACAGGATGGGCACTGATCGTCCTATCGGATCAAAATCACAACCCACGCCACCCCGCCCGCAATCGCGGTCAGCGCCACCGCCGCTGATCCGCAATCTTTCGCTTTTTTGGCGCGGGGATCATCGGCCTTGGAGATGTAGTCCACCACCTCCTCCAGCCCGGTGTTCATCAACTCTGCCGCCAGTACCAACAGCCCAAGTGCCAGAATCAGTCCGCGCTCAGCCACTGTCAGATCCAGCGAAAACGCAAAAGCTGCCGACAGCACATTCACCACCGTCCATTGCCGCAAGGTCTTTTCCGTCGCCCAAGCCGCCCGCCAGCCGTCCCAAGACCAGATCACCGTATTGGCAAACCGCCGTGCTTCCGCGCTCAAAATATCCCGCATGGCTCCCCCCATTCAAGGAACCTATCCAAGCTGAAGCCTCACGCCTTGGCAAGCGCCTCAAGATATGCCCGCACCGCCGTCACCACATGCGCAAAGCGGTCACCGCCCAGATGCACGCCGCCATACCAGCGTGTGACCACCACGATATGATCGCGCAACTCCGCCCGCTCCAGCATCTTCAGGATTACCGCGCCCGCCCCGGCCTCACCATCATCGCCCTTCACGGGCCCTTCGTTCGACAGCACGCAAGCCCAGATGTTATGCGTCGCCTTGGCGAATTTCTTGGCGCGCTTCAACTCGGCCAGAAATGCCTCAGCCTCGGCGCGGCCCTCGACGGGCCCACCTGACACCGCATAGCGCGAGCCACGGTCCCGCAAAACATCGACGATCTGCAACATGCGGTTCCTTACCCCCTGTTCAAGCCTCCGGCGGG
Organism: Cypionkella sp.; assembly: GCA_046590425.1. Lineage (GTDB taxonomy): Bacteria > Pseudomonadota > Alphaproteobacteria > Rhodobacterales > Rhodobacteraceae > Cypionkella. The sequence continues at coordinate 15,588 of JBKJTI010000142.1, forward strand.
GATATTTCAGCCAGTATGAAATAGCAAAGCGCAATGCCTTGGGCTTGACTTCACCCAGTCGGCGGAGTGTATCGGGCAAAACCGATTTAGCCTCCGTGAAGGGGAAGTCCATGCACGCCTATCGCAGCCACACTTGCGCCGATCTGAACAAATCTCATGTGGGCAATGAGGTCCGCCTTTCTGGCTGGGTGCATCGGGTGCGCGATCATGGTGGTGTGTTGTTCATCGACTTGCGCGACCATTACGGCATCACCCAAGTCATCGCCGACAGCGACAGCCCCGCCTTTGCCGATATGGACAAAGTGCGCGCCGAATGGGTGGTGCGGATTGATGGCCGGGTGAAAGGCCGCGATGCGTCGCTGATCAACCCGAAGCTGCCAACGGGTGAGATTGAGGTCTACGCCACCGCCCTCACCGTGCTGGGTGCCGCCGAGGAACTACCATTGCCGGTGTTTGGCGATGTCGACTACCCCGAAGAAACCCGGCTGACCTACCGCTTCCTCGATCTGCGCCGTGAAAAGCTGCACCGCAACATGATGCTGCGCTCGAACGTGGTGCGCTCAATGCGCAACCGGATGTGGGATCAGGGCTTTACCGAATTCCAAACCCCGATCATCACCGCATCCTCGCCCGAAGGTGCGCGCGACTTTCTGGTGCCATCGCGCCTGCACCCCGGCAAATTCTATGCCCTGCCGCAAGCACCGCAGCAGTTCAAACAACTGATCATGGTGGCGGGCTTTGACCGCTACTTCCAGATCGCGCCCTGCTTCCGCGACGAAGATCCGCGCGCAGACCGCTCGCCCACCGACTTCTATCAGCTTGATATTGAAATGTCTTTTGTCGAGCAGGAAGACGTGTTTGCCGCCGTGCAGCCCGTTGTTCAGGGCATCTTTGAAGAATTCGCACCGGGCAAAAAGGTCTATTCCGACTGGACCAAGATCGCCTACCGCGACAGCCTGAAATGGTATGGCTCGGATAAACCCGACCTGCGCAACCCGATCAAGATGCAGGACGTGTCCGAGCATTTCGCAGGCTCCGGCTTTGCGATCTTCGCCAAATTGTTGGAACAACCCGGTAACGAGGTCCGCGCTATTCCCGCCCCAACCGGTGGCAGCCGCAAGTTCTGCGACCGCATGAATGCGTTTGCGCAGAAGGAAGGCCTGCCGGGCATGGGCTATATCTTCTGGCGCGAGGCCGAAGATGGCTCTGGCATTGAAGCCGCAGGGCCGCTTGCCAAGAACATCGGCCCCGAACGCACCGAAGCCATCCGCCAACAACTCGGCCTCGGCCTCGGCGACGCCGCCTTCTTCCTCGGCGGCAAACCGGAAACCTTCGAGGCCATTTCTGGCCGTGCCCGCAATGAAATCGGCCGCGAGCTTGGCCTCACCGAGCAAAATTGCTTCAAATTCGCCTGGATCGTCGATTTCCCGATGTATGAGAAAACCGACGACGGCAAGATTGATTTCTCGCACAACCCGTTCTCGATGCCGCAAGGCGGGCTGGATGCGTTGAACGGCGATCCGCTGGAAGTCTATGCATATCAATATGATCTGGCCTGCAACGGCTACGAATTGATCAGTGGCGGCATCCGCAACCACAAACCCGAAATCATGTTCAAAGCCTTTGAACTCGCAGGCTACCCGAACTCCGAGGTCGAGAAACGCTTCGGCGGTATGGTCAAAGCCTTCAAATACGGCGCCCCGCCGCACGGGGGTTGCGCCGCTGGCATCGACCGCATCGTCATGCTGCTGGCGGATGAGCCGAACATCCGCGAGGTCATCATGTTCCCGATGAACCAACGCGCCGAAGATATGCTGATGGGAGCACCGTCAGAACCCACAAACGCCCAGATGCGCGAACTGTCCCTGCGCGTCGCCCCGAAAGAGTAACGCCTCAGCGGTGATCCGGATGGCCTGCCCGCGCAGGCCATCCCACAAGCGGCTTTCCGCTCTGTGTGGGGCAGACTTCGGCCACCCCATGCCCATGCCGCATTTTTGATCCCGAAACGGTGGTATTCTGTCCACGCAGGCCTATGTTTTCCCAAAGGCAGGCCGTGGCCGTGTGAACCGGAGTTCGAAAACGATGTCGAAGCTACGTACCCTTGCTGCGATACGTTTTGGCTATGGCCTGCCGCAACCCAAAGGCGCGCCAGCGTCAGCCGAAGCCGTGCTGGAAATGCTCGCCGGGCCTGACGAGGCGATGCAGACATGGCCGATCCGCAACTCTGCGGATTTGGTCCCCAACATCCAACAGCTGCGTCAAATCCAGAAAGCTGGCAAAAAACCCGCCGCCAAAAACCCCAAACGCGATGCGCTGCTGCAAGATTTCAGCACTGCCGCCGAAGCCGCCAGCGTGATCACCTTCGCCCGTGCTTTGGACAGTGCCGATGGCTTTCGCGAACGGCTGACCACGTTTTGGGCCGACCATTTCTCGGTCATCGCCAAGCGGCAACTTGAAGCGCTGTTCCCCTACGCCTTGGTCGACGATGCCATCCGCCCGCATCTGACCGGCAATTTCGCCGATATGCTGACGGCGGCGACGTTGCATCCGGCGATGCTCAGCTATCTCGATCAATCCAGTTCGGTCGGGCCGAATTCGCATTTCGGCAAGAACCAGAACAAAGGCTTGAACGAAAACCTCGCCCGCGAGGTGATCGAGTTGCACAGCATGGGCGTCGGTGCGAACTACAGCCAGACCGATGTCACCGAGATGGCCAAAATCCTCGCCGGGCTGACAATGAACGCCGATCTGCTGATGGAGTTTCAACCGCGCCGGGCCGAACCGGGCCCGCGCGAATTACTGGGCAAGACCTATGATGCGCCGGGAATGGACAATATCCACGCCGCCCTGCGCGATCTCGCGCTGCAGCCCGCCACCGGACAGCATCTGGCGCGCAAACTGGCGGTGCATTTCGTCTCGGATACCCCCGATGCCGATCTCGTCAAAGCCATTGCTGCGGCCTACAACGGCTCTGGTGGCGATCTGATGGTAACCTATACCGCCCTGCTGGGTCACCCCGCCGCTTGGGTGGGGACCACCGAGAAGGCCCGACAACCCTTTGATTTCATGGTCGCCTCGTTGCGCGCTTTGGGCGTCACGGGCGAGCAGCTTCAGCAAATGCCCTACAAACAATTTCGCGGCCAGGTCTTGGCCCCGATGGCGGGCATGGGCCAACCCTTCAAACGCCCCGCAGGCCCGAATGGCTTTGAAGAGGCCGCCGAGGAATGGATCACGCCGCAGGGCCTCGCCCGCCGCATCACTTGGGCGATGCGGGTGCCGCCCCGGTTGGCGGAACCGCTACCCGATCCTGTGGCCTTGGCGCAATCCTGCCTTGCCGACCGCGCCAGCGAACCGCTGCTGTGGGGGGCCGCCCGCGCCGAAGATATCACACAGGGCGTCGGCCTCGTGCTGGCCTCCGCCGAATTCAACCGCAGATGAGGGTCGCCATGACAGCTTCGATGGACAGACGGAATTTTCTGCGCGGGCTCGGCGGCGTGCTGGGCTGCTCGATTGCTGCGCATCCGATGCTGACCACAGTGACGATGGCGGGTGCCAATGGTGGGCGCGCCCTTGGCGATCATCGGTTGATCGTGATCATCCTGCGCGGCGCAATGGACGGGCTGGATGTGGTGCAGCCGCAAGGCGATGCCGATTACGCCGCCCTGCGCCCCACGCTTTTGAACCCGCAAGCCGCTGACCTTGATGGATTTTTCCGCCTGCATCCGGCCTTTGGCGATTTGATGCCACTGTGGGGCGCGGGCCAGTTGGGCTTTGTCCACGCCACGTCGACGCCTTACCGCGACAAGCGCAGCCATTTTGTCGGCCAAGACATGCTGGAGGCTGGCACCGGCATGGATGTGCCGCTCAATCAGGTCAAGGACGGCTGGCTGAACCGGCTGTTGCAGACCCAAAAGGGCCTGACCTCTGAAACCGCCTATTCCATCGGCCAAGTTGCGATGCCGCTGCTGGAAGGCCCCGCTGAGGTGCGCAACTGGTCACCCGAGACCACGCTGCTGCTGACGCCGCAAGCGCGGCTGCTGTTTGACAAGGTCTACGAATCCGATCCGTTGTTCCACGCCGCTTCGCAAGAGGCGATGGAGTTGGCAGATGCCGGCAATGGCGACTTGGCCATGGCGGCAGACCCGTCGCAAATGGCCGGCCTGAAGGTGCAGGACGTCGAGCAACTGGTTGATTACGCTGCTGGAAAGCTAAAGCAAGACGCACGGATTGCTGCGTTTTCGATGACGGGATGGGATACCCACCGGGGTCAAGCGGGCGGACTTTCCAAGTCTCTCGCCCGCTTGCAATACGCGATCCTGCGGCTGCAAACCGG
>JBKJTI010000182.1:0-5135 GCA_046590425.1 Cypionkella sp.
ATCGTACCGGCCTCGTCGGATTTCATGCGCCGACTGTAGCCGACAACATCCGCGAAGAGTATGACTGTGGGAGAACCGTCATTGAACACGACTTGCACCAAACTTCGGGTATCGCCACCATGATAGAGGAAAAATCCCCATCGGGCAAAAACCAAACGGGCGAAGCCAATCGGCTCAAGGTGCTGGCCGCTGAATTTGATTGTTCCACGATCCGGATTGGCCCGGCGGCTTGGGCTTCTGTCGTGGTGCCGGGTAATGGGTTGCTTGCGCGCTGTCCGAATTATCCGAAGGCGGCGCTGCCCGTCTCCGGGCGGGTCGCAAACGGATGCGGCCTGAACGAGGAACGCTGCCGCCTCAGCGGATTGGGCGAGGCGGTTGAGTTGGCAAGCTGCTGCGCGTGGGGCGACGAAGTGCTGATCCGCGCGCGGCGCGACGATCTGCCGCCCGGCAGCATTGGGCCGCAGGAAGCGACGGGGTTCAGCCCGGCGCAGATCCGCGCGCGGGCGATTTGGAACCGACGGTATGGCTTATATGACTGGCGGCCTCCAGCGTATCGGGGTGCAGAGATCGACTGGATCGTCGGCACAGACGCGATCAGTGGGGCCGCCGTGCTCCTGCCCGCCGATTGCGTTCTGATTGGTCGGCGCGAGGCCGGTGATGAGGCGGCGGTCGCCATCGCAGATTCGAACGGCTGTGCGGCGGGCCCAACGAAAGCGCAGGCTATGGAGGCCGCTCTGCTGGAGCTAATCGAACGCGATGCGACTGGTCGGTGGTGGTATGGGCGCAGGCTGCGCCCGTCCTTGCCCGCAGCACTGTTAGACAAGTGGCCCGAGCTGACCCGCTGGCTGGATGAACGGACGCGCCTGACCCGGCTGCTGGATCTGACCACCGATATCGGTATCCCTGTGATCGCCGCCGTCTCGACCGCGCCGGATGGCAGCGTGCCGGCGATAGGCTTTGCCGCGCGCTTCGAGATGGTGGAGGCAGCGGGCGCAGCTGTGACCGAGATGTTGGGCGTTGAAGCATCGCTGTTGTTGGCGGCGGAACAGCCCGATCCGTTGACCGCAGAATGGCTCGCCCGCGGCGCCTCCGCCCTGCCCCCGTCGGGACCCGAGGCGACAGCCCCCCGAACGGAAACTTCGGCTGAACCGGGGACGCGGCTGGCTTCGGCCATCGGCGCGCTTGACCGCGCGGGGTGCAGGATCGCCTTCGTGGATCTGACCCGCCCGGCCTTCGATGTGCCAGTGATCCGTGCCGTGGCCCCCGATCTTTGCCATTTCAAGCCAAGGTTCGGGCGCCACCGCTTGCTGGCCCCAGACCTGCGTGATCTTGCCCCCTTCCGCTCAATCCACCCGAACCCGCTACCGCTGTTGCTATAGGCTGCGCTAGGCTCGGGCTGTATCCGGTCGCGCAGACATAGAGAATAATTCTTCTAACAAGGCAATTATGCTATTATCGCATACAGCTGATTCCGCACAGGTGGGATCGAACTCTGAAGATCTAATTTTCGAACAATTTCTCAGTTCACCGCCGTTATACGGGGCAGAACAATGGTCGACTTGGCATGTCTTCACGGCGCGGGCTATCGACTGGTTATCAGGCGACTGTTGCCCGGAGCCGACCCCACACGGCAGGCTGATCTGTTTGGCCCTGATGGCATTGCCAATTCTGCTGAGGAACCGATTGCCCTCGATGTCGTCGAAACCGAACGCGGGTTGGCATTGGTGATCGGCGACAAAGCCGCAGTGCAAATTGACCGCCTGATTGTCGGCTCCCGCAGGGCGGAACTGGATTCGGGATCTTCGATGGAAGTTGCCCGCTCGGCACCAGTTCGGATCTATTCGAGAATTGCTGCGGGTGCCACTCCTGCAGATGACTCCATGCTCAACCGCCTCGGACGGCTTGGGAATGCGCTGCTGGTTGACTACGGCTTTTCCCCACCGCCGCCGCTGCCAAAGCTGATGAAAAAGACGCCTGCGGCATACACCTATCTTGGTCAGTTTCTCGCCCATGAACTCACCGTCTGGAAGCCAACTGGGTCGGAGCCCGCACCTTTCTCCACTATCGCGATTGACAGCGCCATCGACCTCAAAACCATCTTCCTGCGCCCGCTGGACTTTCCACCCAAGCTACCCGGCCATGTTCAAGAGGTCGAAGGTCTGGCGTTGGGCGAGACAATCCCGGATTCGGGGATGAAGTTCTCGGGTGGCGGGTTCGACGATTTGCCACGCATGGCCGACGGTCGCGCCCTGCTGTTTGAAATGCGCAATGACCAGAATCTCGCCGTGTCGCAGACCCATGTGGCGGTGACTCGTTTCGCGCAGGCGGCGCTGCAAATCCTGCAAGGCGACGGTTTGGACGAAAAAGCCCAGAGACGGACGGTTATCCGGCATTTCCAGTCGATCGTTTTGCAGGATTACCTTCCGCGTTTGGTCGATCAAGACACCTATGACGACGTGATGACCCATGGCCGCGTTTACGTCGCCCCGTCGAATAAACCGCACACTCTGCACCCGTTCTTTGTGCCCATCGAGGTGTCCGCCGCGATCTTTCGCTTTGGCCATACGATGGTGCGCGATGTTTATGCACCATGGAATACCGTCGATCCCAATCATACCGTCCCCAGCGCGCTGGCCTCCGACCTGTTGGACTTAACGTTTGACGGTAAAAGCCTGACTGATGGTCAGCTTCTGCAGACCTGGACAACCGACTGGCGGCACATGCTTGGCTTGGATGGGACTGACCCGATCAAGGCGACGCGCATTGGCACAGCGCTGAGCCAGGCCTTGTTCTGCCTACCGGACCGGTTGTTCCAGCCGAGCGACTACGACCGTCCTTGCGCGCAGCACGCGCAGGGATATCTCAATCTCGCGCGTCGCACATTGATGAACGGCGCGCTGTTGGAATTGCCGACAGGACAGGCGCTCGCCAAGCAGGTGCAGGAGAAACTGGTCATGGCCGGGTCGCCCTGCCACATTCCGATCCTAGAGCCCGAATGCCTTGATATCCCAGACAACGGTGCCGCGACCGCGATCATGCGCGAAGGCGCGTTTGGGGCACGATTTGTTGATCAAACGCCGCTTTGGCTGTATATTCTGCGCGAAGCGGCGGTTTGCGGTGACGGCAACCGCCTTGGCCCATTGGGCGCGCGCATGGTCGCGGAAACCTTGAGTGCGGCAATAGAGGCCAGCGGGACCGGGATGATCGTGAAAGGGATCCGGCAGCAGTTTGCTCCCGATCCGGCATTTGGCGGGCGGTTCAAGGACAAGTTCGATTATTGCGACCTCGTGAGACTTGCTTTCAGAGTTCCAAGTTAGTGCATCACCATCAACCCGAAAGGACCTGTCATGGCCGATATTGTCGTTTTCGATACAACCAAAGTTGGCGATACAGCGCAACGTCAATCAGGCATGAAATTGCTTGGCGAGATATTCAACACCCATTTTATGGATATGACGCTCACCCCCGATCAAGTGGTCAACAAGACTATTCAGGGCATCATTACCAACTACCCCGCCTATAAGGTGACCTATAAAGGCGACACGAACGTGATGACCATCGAAAATCTTGCCGCAGGCACTTACGTCTATCAGCCTGGTCCGCCCGCCAAAAAAGTAAAGCTGAAAGCGGAAAAGGATCAGAATATAGGCGGGACCGATGTGATGACCATCGCAATCTCAGAGGGCAACAATAGCCTGCTTTTGCCTAACAATTATCTGTCGAAGGTAATCGGCGACTTGGGTGCGACTGACAGCGACGACCGGCGGAAGTATCTTCTGGGCACCATCACCTTCCGCCGCTGCCGCTGAGGCACCAAGAACAAGACCCATCGGCTTGTAACGCGCGGCGCTGGCAAATCGTTTGGTCGTCGATCTACGCTCGTCTTTTGAGGATGGCTTCGGCTTTGCCTCGGCAGAGGTTTGCATCGCAAGATCACAGAAGCTCTCGTTTCGCCAAACGCTGAACCGAGGTCCAGGGATCCTAACATCGAGTTTTCGTCCAAAGCATCTGTCCGCCCACACCCTTAGCTTTGATTCGTTTCTGCGGCGTGTTCACCCAAGGGGCGAAGAATTGCGCGATGGCCGCTTTAGGCAAATTGACCAATGATTTCGTTGTCATCGCCAACGTCAGGATTCCGCCCGATACGATTGATCAGCACAGAAATGAAGATCAATGTTACACTGCCCTGTCGGCGAAGCCGAGGACGTGGCGGGTTTGGCGGACAGGAGAGAAGCCATGTCCATGGAAACCTTACCCGCCCTTCGTCCCACGCGCGCGCCTTGGAACAAAGAGCGCATCATCGGTCAGAAGCGCCCGCTTTTGCCCAAACATGTCTGGTCTATCCGCGCGCGGCTGGAAATGGCTGACAACAAGCGTGATCTCGCACTGTTCAACATGGCCGTGGACAGCAAACTCCGAGGCTGCGATCTGGTCTACCTGAAGGTGAACGACGTTTATGCGGCAGGCCCTTGTAAAGGAACAAGCTTCGGTCACTCAGAGCAAGACGCGCAAGCCAGTGCGCTTCGAGATCACCTAGACCACGCGCATCTCGGTGGAGCGATGGATCAAAGATCCTGAAATGATCGGTTGCGAATACCTCTGGCCAAGCCGTGTCCATGCCAGCCCGCACTTGTCCACGCGCCAATATGCCCGGATTATGCGGGATTGGGTTGTCTTGATCGGGCTGGAACCAAGCGCTTATGGCACCCATTCGATGCGGCGCACCAAGGTCGCTCAGATTACAAGAAGACAGGTAATCTCCGAGCAGTTCAGTTGCTCTTGGATCACACGAAGATGGACAGCACTGTTAGATACCTTGGTGTGGAACTCGATTACGCCTTGATCCTGTCGGAAAGCATTGAACTCTGACAAGTACCCGCCCGAAGCAAATGCATCGGGCTGCCCTTTGCGACCGCTCGAGATGATGCCGCCGGTGCGGCGCGGCGTTCCCTAAAGCGGCCGCTCATCATGGAACGCCGCATTTTAAGCTGATGACTGTCTGCGCGCTGACCGTTCCAGAACCTGATCCAACTATAAGGATCTTTGCCGTTCTGGATAGTAAGTCCAAGCAATAAACCGACTGGTCTTCTGGCCCTGCGCCATTTCGACAACCTTGAATTCGACAACCTTCGCTT
>JBKJTI010000251.1:0-5549 GCA_046590425.1 Cypionkella sp.
CTGAAAGGATGCTTACGTGACCATTGATATCAACGGGCTGTCTCTTAAAGAGTTGAAAGATCTGCAATCGCAAGTGGTAAAGGCTATTGCGTCCTTTGAGGATCGCAAAAAGAAAGAAGCCCTTGCAGAGATTGAAGAATTTGCCCGGGCGAAGGGATTTTCTCTGGCAGAGCTGACCGGGGTGACGGTTGCGCGCAAACGCTCGCCAGCCGTCGCGAAATACGCCAATCCGGCGGATTCATCTGACACTTGGTCGGGCCGTGGTCGCAAGCCGCGTTGGTTTGCAGCAGCATTGGCTGCGGGCAAACAGCCGGACGAAATGTCGATCTGATCGTTTGCAGGCTAAAAAAGAAGGCCGCCTTATATGGCGGCCTTCAGCCATTTCATGAATGTTTTCAATTCCGCGCGTTTTGGACCTGGCCTCGTGACCAAGTAATACGCAAGACTTTCATCCTTAATCTCGCCCACTGCGACCAGATCACCGCTTTCCAGATCTTTCTCCATCAGCGCCGCCGCTTCAACATGAAGGCCCAAGCCCTGCCGTGCGGCCGAAAGCGCCAATTCTTCAGTCGGAATATAGGTGATATTCATTGCATCCGGTTTCAGACCGAAACTGCGCAGCCAAACCAAAGCTTCGGGCCAATCCGGTTCAATCACCCAAGGCATTGCCGACATTTCTGCGGTCGTCAGATTTTCACGTCCCCGTAACAGCGACGGCGCTGCGACAATGATGTAATGCGCCGAGGTGAGAAATTCGGCCTCCACCCCCGGCCATTTGCCATCGCCAAAGCGGATCGCCAGATCAAGCCCATCGCGGCGCAAATCCATCACCCGGTGTTCGGGGTGCAGTGACAGGCCAATCTCTGGATGCGCCTTCCAGAACGCCCCCAGACGCGGGATTAGCCATTGCGCGGCAAAAGCCGGGGTCAGCGTCACCCGCAGCGGTGCGTTGGGGTCGGCGCCACGCAGATCATTGACCGCCACTTCGATGCCGTGGAAGCCGTCGGTCAGCGCTTGCGCCAGCTTCGCGCCCTCGGCGGTCAGCGCCAGCCCACGACCCTGCCGATAGATCAACTCGCGCCCCAGATCGGCCTCAAGACTGCGCACCTGTTGCGCTATGGCGGCATTAGTCACGTTCAGATCGCGGGCCGCGCGTGAGAAGTTTTGCAATCGTGCCGCTGCCTCAAACGCACGCAAGGCGGTAAGGGAAGGGAAGCTTTTCCAGTCTACAGACATGATAGCCAATCTAACAGTTTAGAAAAATCGCTGACTCGGGGTCTAGGTCGAAATGCGTTATAAATACGCTATGACGACAAGAAAATAGGAGCAAGCCATGTTAAACATTCTCGCAGATGCCCTGCTGATCGCCCTGCGCGCCAGCCCAACGCCGACGCCGCGTGATCGCTTTCCCAGCCGCCCGACGGAAACCCGCTGGACCAAGCAACCCAGCGACCGGTTCTAAATCTTGAGGGCCGCCAGCAAATCCAAATGCCGCGCGACATAATCCGCCCGCACCTGTGCGGGCGGTCTCAATTTTATCTCTAGCCCACGCATCACCGCAGAATCCGGCCGCCCAAATAGCTTATCCGCCTCGGGTTCCGAAAAACCCGCGATCTGCACCGCCTCCAGCCAAGCCGAGATTTTATCCGCCGCCTTGATCGCCTTTTTCACCACCACTGGCAGCACCGCAGGCAGGCCAAACCGCAGATGCACCGCCGCTGTCAGCCGCAGATCCAACTCGCCATAACTGGGCCCGACCGCAGATTTCACCGGGCTGATCATATCGCCAATCACGTATTCCGGCGCATCGTGCAGCAAAGCAGCCAATTGCCAGCGCGGATTGGCCGGGTTCTGCCGCGCATAAATCTGTTCCACCAGTAGCGAATGTTCGGCTACTGAATAGGCGAAATCGCCCCGCGTCTGACCGTTCCAGCGCGCCACAAACGCCAGCCCATGCGCGATGTCGGCAATCTCGATATCCATCGGCGTCGGGTCCAGCAGGTCGAGCCTGCGGCCAGACAGCATCCGTTGCCATGCGCGCGGTTGTTTCATGACGGCCTCCTGCCGCTTTTTCCTGCCATTCACGGCCTCGGTTGTCGAGAGGCCCTGTAAATGCTATCTGCCCCGCAACCACAGGATCAAGGAGTGCGCCAGATGGCGAAAGATTACATCGTTAAGGATATTGCGCTGGCCGCCTATGGCCGCAAAGAGCTGGTGATTGCTGAAACCGAAATGCCGGGCCTGATGGCCTGCCGCGAGGAATTTGGCACCAGCAAGCCGCTGAAAGGCGCGCGGATCGTGGGCAGCCTGCACATGACGATCCAGACCGCTGCGTTGATTGAGACGCTGACCGCTTTGGGCGCCGATGTGCGCTGGGCGTCCTGTAATATCTTCTCGACCCAAGATCACGCGGCGGCGGCCATTGCCGAGGCCGGCATCCCGGTCTTTGCCATCAAGGGCCAAACCCTGACCGAGCATTGGGATTACCTTGACCGCTCGTTCATGTTCCCCGAAGGCGCGAATATGATCCTCGACGACGGCGGCGATGCGACGCTTTACGTCCTGCTGGGCGCGCGCGCTGAGGCTGGGGAAGAAATCATCCCCGTGCCGCAGTCCGAGGAAGAGGAAGTCATCAAACTTCAGATCGCCAAGCGGATGAAGGAAACCCCCGGTTTCTTCACCAAGACCAAAGCCGCGATCAAGGGAGTGTCGGAAGAAACCACCACGGGCGTCCACCGCCTTTATGATCTGCACAAGAACGGCCAACTGCCGTTCCCAGCGATCAACGTCAATGACTCAGTCACCAAGTCGAAGTTCGACAACAAATATGGCTGCAAGGAATCGCTGGTCGATGGCATCCGCCGTGCGACCGATACCATGATGGCTGGCAAAGTCGCCGTGGTTTGCGGTTATGGCGATGTGGGCAAAGGCTCGGCTGCATCTTTGCGTGGCGCTGGTGCCCGTGTTAAGGTTACCGAAGTCGACCCGATCTGCGCGCTGCAAGCCGCGATGGATGGCTATGAAGTCACACTGCTGGAAGACGAAGTTGCCAACGCCGATATCTTCATCACCACCACTGGCAATAAAGACGTGATCCGCATCGAGCATCTGCGTGAGATGAAGGATATGGCGATTGTCGGCAACATCGGCCACTTCGACAACGAAATCCAGGTCGCGGCGCTGAAGAACCACAAATGGACCAACATCAAAGAGCAGGTCGATATGATCGAGATGCCTTCGGGCAATCGCATCATCCTGCTGTCGGAAGGCCGCTTGTTGAACCTTGGCAACGCCACGGGCCATCCGTCTTTCGTGATGTCGGCGTCGTTTACCAACCAAGTTCTGGCGCAAATTGAACTCTGGACCAAAGGCGAAGACTACGCGCCGGGCGTCTACATTCTGCCGAAAGAGCTGGATGAAAAAGTCGCGCGCCTGCACCTGAGGAAAATCGGCGTCAAGCTGACCGAGCTGCGTAAGGACCAAGCCGACTATATCGGCGTGAAAGTCGAAGGCCCGTTCAAGGCCGAGCATTACCGCTACTAAGCTCAAAGTATTTCAGCGAAGGCCCGGGGGAAACCTCGGGCCTTTTTGCGTTTTGACGCTGCGTCAGAAGGCTTCCGCGCAGGGGGTAACCTGTAGCGATATTTCCCTTTGAGTGAATTCCTCCATCGCCTAATGTGCGGCCAACCTGCCCAATCCGGCAGCTTTATCGGTCCGACAAACGAGGGATAATAGAATGAGCAAGCGTGACGATCTGATCGCGAAATATGCCGAAGACCTGAAGACCAAATGCAAGATCAATCCAGACATGGATCTGCTGACCAAAGTGACCATCGGTTGCGGTCCGGCGATCTACAGTGCCGACAGCGAGACTGTTGCGGGCTCGGATAAGTCCGAGTTGGAAACGGTGAAGAACAATTTCCTGGTCAAAAAGCTGGGTCTGGCCGACAGCCCGGCGCTGATGGAAGCCATCAACGCGGTGATCGACACCTATGGCCGGGGCGAGCGCAACAAGTATCGCGCCGTGGTCTATTACATGCTCACCAAGCATTTCGGCAAAGAAGCGATCTACGCGAAATAAATCTGCGGGCCGCGATGCTTTGTCAGACATTGCCATTTGCAGAAAGCCGCGCGATGGTGCGGGGCTTTCTGCGAAAGGTCTACCATGTCAGCCGAAGCTCAGCCTACGCAAACCTCCGATGCCACGGTGCTGCCGATCATTCTGGCCGTCACCTTGGGGCATTTGCTGAATGATCTGATGCAATCGCTGATCCCGGCAGCCTATCCGCTGCTGAAGGACAACCTGGCGCTTTCCTTTGCGCAGATCGGCTTGATTACATTGGTGTTTCAGGGCACCGCTTCGGTCCTGCAACCGCTGATCGGGCTTTACACCGACAAACGACCCCTACCCTATGCTTTGGCTGCCGGGATGGCTTCGACCGGGATCGGGCTGGTGATGCTTGCCCATGCACAGAGTTTTGGCGCGGTGCTGGGTTCGGTCGCGATGATTGGGCTGGGTTCGTCGATTTTCCACCCCGAGGCATCGCGGATCGCGCGGCTTGCTGCCGGGATGCGCCCCGGCTTTGCGCAATCTTTGTTTCAGGTTGGCGGCAATGCGGGTTCTGCTTTGGGTCCGTTGGCTGCGGCCTTTGTGGTGATGCAGCGCGGGCAGGTGTCGATTGAGTGGTTCGCCGGGGTGGCGATGCTGGGCATGGTGCTGCTGTGGATGGTGGGGCGCTGGTACACCGCTGTGGGTGCGGGACGTGCGCTGGCGCGGCGCAGTCGTGCGCGCTCTGCTGTGGCGGTGCCGAAAGCCACGGTGCGCTTGGGAATGTTCATTCTGATCGTGCTGATGACCTCGAAATTCCTCTATTCAGTGTCGCTGTCGAACTACTACACCTTCTATCTGATCGAGCGGTTTGGCCTCAGCGTCGGGCAGTCGCAGATCTGCTTGTTTATCTTCCTTGCGGCGGTGGCGGCGGGCACGATCATTGGCGGCCCGGTGGGCGACAAGATCGGGCGGCGCAAAGTCATCTTGTGGTCGATCCTTGGCATCCTGCCGCTGACCTTGGCGATGCCGTGGCTGCCCTTGGTGCCAACCGTGCTGGTCGCGGCACTGGCGGGACTGATGCTGGCTTCGGCCTTCCCGGCTATGGTGGTCTATGCGCAAGATCTGATGCCGCAGAGCACAGGTATGGTCGCGGGGCTGCTGTTTGGGCTGGCCTTCGGGATCGCGGCTTTTGGCGCGGCGGGGCTTGGCGTGCTGGCGGATGCGTGGGGCATCGTGGCGGTTTACAAGATTTGCGCCTTCTTGCCGCTGCTGGGGCTGGCTGCGTTCTTTTTGCCCGAGCCTAAAGTCTGATCGTTCAGATTTGATATAATTTCCAAACACTTGCCATTTGCGCGACTCGGTGCCCTTGCGTAGCTTGAAGGAACAGGCAGTAGCCTAGGACCTTTTACAGAACACGTGTGGTGCTGAGGGAGCACGTGGGGTGGATGGGGGGTCCTTTAGGGGTAATGGGCCCCCCGTTTCCAAACCGCTTAGCCCA
>JBKJTI010000286.1:0-31504 GCA_046590425.1 Cypionkella sp.
AGACACCGACGACGGCAAACCCGAAGCCGATGAGGCGGACGTTTCCCTTGATATGAGCCAAGCGGCCGTCAAGAAAATGATCGCCGACGCGCGTGAGCGGGGCTACATCACCTACGAACAGCTCAACAATGTGATGCCGCCGGAACAGGTATCGTCCGAGCAGATCGAAGATGTGATGTCGATGCTGTCCGAGATGGGCATCAACGTCATCGAAGACGAGGATGTTGAGGAAGGCGAGCCTGTGGTCGGCGGCGATCTGGTGGAAACCGGATCGGGCGCGCGCGATGTGGCTGTTGTTACCACGACGACCGAGGCACTGGATCGTACCGATGACCCGGTGCGGATGTATCTGCGCGAGATGGGTTCTGTCGAGTTGCTGTCGCGCGAAGGCGAGATTGCGATTGCGAAGCGCATCGAGGCGGGTCGCAACACGATGATCGCCGGGCTTTGTGAAAGCCCGCTGACGTTTCAGGCGATCATCATCTGGCGTGATGAGTTGTTGTCGGAAGACATTCTGCTGCGCGACGTGATTGATCTGGAGGCCACCTTTGGGCGGTCTTTGGATGGCGAGGACGGTCTGGTTGGCGCGGATCTGGAAGGCGTCGATGTAGAGGCCGCGCCGCGTCGCGCTGCTGGTGACGAGCCGGAACTGGACGCTGACGGCAATCCGCTGATGCGTTCGGACGACGACGACGATGAGGATGATGGCACCTCGATGTCGCTGGCCGCGATGGAAGCGGCGTTGAAGCCGAAGGTGCTGGAAACGCTCGATCTGATTGCGCGCGACTATACCAAGCTGGCAGAGATGCAGGATCTGCGGATGTCTGCGACCCTGTCGGAAAAGTCGCGGTTCTCGGCCACCGAGGAAACCGCGTATCAGAAATTGCGCAGCGAAATCGTGGTGTTGGTGAACGAACTTCATCTGCACAACAACCGGATCGAAGCACTGATTGATCAGCTTTATGGCATCAACCGCAAGATCATGGCGATCAACTCGGGCATGGTGAAGCTGGCCGATGCCGCCCGTATCAACCGCCGCGAGTTCATCGACGAGTATCAGGGCTACGAGCTGGACCCGAATTGGCTGGACAAGATGGCCGCGAAGGCGGGCCGTGGCTGGCAGGCGTTGATCGAGAAAAGCCGCGATAAGGTGGAAGATTTGCGCGCCGAGATGGCGCAGGTCGGCACCTATATCGGCGTTGATATCTCTGAATTCCGCCGCATCGTGAACCAGGTGCAGAAGGGCGAGAAAGAAGCCCGTCAGGCCAAGAAAGAAATGGTGGCGGCGAACCTGCGTCTGCTGTTCTCGATTGCCAAGAAATACACCAACCGCGGGCTGCAATTCCTGGATTTGATTCAGGAAGGCAATATCGGGTTGATGAAAGCGGTCGATAAGTTTGAATATCGCCGGGGGTATAAGTTCAGCACCTATGCGACGTGGTGGATCAGGCAGGCGATCACACGTTCTATTGCCGACCAAGCCCGCACCATCCGTATTCCGGTGCATATGATCGAGACGATCAACAAGCTGGTCCGCACAGGCCGGCAGATGCTGCATGAAATCGGCCGCGAGCCTACGCCAGAAGAATTGGCCGAAAAGCTGCAAATGCCGTTGGAAAAAGTGCGCAAGGTGATGAAGATCGCCAAAGAGCCGATTTCCTTGGAAACCCCGATTGGCGACGAAGAAGACAGCCAGCTTGGCGACTTCATCGAAGACAAGAACGCCATCCTGCCGCTGGATTCTGCCATTCAGGAAAACCTGAAAGAGACGACGACTCGGGTGCTGGCATCTTTGACGCCGCGTGAAGAACGCGTGCTGCGGATGCGGTTTGGCATTGGCATGAACACGGATCACACTTTGGAAGAAGTGGGACAGCAGTTTTCTGTGACGCGGGAGCGGATCAGGCAGATCGAGGCGAAGGCGCTGCGGAAGCTGAAGCATCCGTCGAGAAGCCGGAAGCTAAGGTCGTTTCTGGATCAATAAGGAAGGGCGCCCCGTGGGGCGCTTTTTCATTTTGGGGGCAGGCGTCGATCAGATGGTTGTGGCTGATCCGCAAACCGATCCGGCGTGCTCAGTCTGCTTGGCGCAAGGGTCCCCACGCGGGAGAACTGACGGTTGAGATGCTTCGCGGCGTGACAGCGACTCGGCTTGAACTGTGCTATTCTGGCCTTGGGTTTTCTGAAAGGGAGGGGGCCATGACAATTATGAACGTCGTACATATGCGGGTAAAGCCGGGGAAGATGGATGAATTTGTCCGCTTGCATGAGGATTTTGATCTCAGATCAGCGCCGGGTGGGCGCAATTTATGGTTGATGAAATCCGGCGAAAACAGCGTTGTCGTCATCGGGGAATGGGACGACACGGCAGCACTTGTCGCGGCGCGTCCGGCGATGATCGCCAGTTTGGACAAGCTGCGCCCTATTCTGGAGGACCTTGGCGGCGGTCGGGGTGTGACCGAACCCTGGTCGGGCGAAGTCATGCTGCATTTGGGCTGATGGCTGCCGCACAGATCAATGCCCGGCAGCTGCGTTTGCCGCATGTATGGCTGTGGAATGGTAGGACCGGAGGGACTCGAACCCCCAACCAAGGCGTTATGAGCGCCCGGCTCTAACCATTGAGCTACAGTCCCATCCTGCCTTTGCCTATCAGATGCGGGGGCGGGGTCAAGGTTTGCCGGGACAAAACCGTGCTGGAATGTGGGGCTTACGTTGCGCGCGGGGGCTGGATGGCTTATGGGGGCGGCAACTGCTTTTCAGCTTGGGGAATCTGCGCATGAGTACCGGACACAATGGCCTGACCTATGCCGATGCGGGCGTGGATATTGATGCGGGCAATGCTCTGGTCGAGCGGATCAAGCCTGCCGCCAAGCGCACCCAGCGGTCTGGCGTGATGTCGGGTTTGGGCGGGTTTGGGGCGCTGTTTGATCTGAAGGCTGCGGGCTATCTGGACCCGATTTTGGTGGCGGCGACGGATGGGGTTGGCACCAAACTGCGGATTGCGATTGATACTGGCAATGTTGACACGATTGGCGTCGATCTGGTGGCAATGTGCGTCAATGATCTGGTCTGCCAGGGCGCAGAACCCTTGTTGTTCTTGGATTATTTCGCGACCGGCAAGCTGGATGTCGAGGAAGCGACGCGGATCATCAACGGCATTGCTGCGGGCTGTGAGGCCTCGGGTTGTGCGTTGATCGGCGGCGAGACCGCCGAGATGCCGGGGATGTATCACAAGGGCGATTTCGATCTGGCCGGTTTTGCGGTGGGCGCGATGGAGCGCGGGGCGGATTTGCCGAGCGGTGTGGTTGAGGGCGATGTGCTGCTGGGGCTGGCCTCAAACGGGGTGCATTCCAACGGGTATTCGTTTGTGCGCAAGGTGGTGGAGCTTTCGGGTCTGGGTTGGGATGCGGCCTCGCCGTTCTCGGACGGTACTTTGGGCGAGGCTTTGCTGGCACCGACGCGGCTTTATGTGAAGCAGGCTTTGGCTGCGGTGCGGGCGGGTGGGGTTCACGCGCTGGCGCATATTACGGGCGGCGGTTTGACGGAAAATCCGCCGCGAGTGATTCCGGAAGGGCTGGCCTGCGAAATTGATCTGTCGGCCTGGGAATTGCCGGGGGTGTTCCGTTGGCTGGCCACGACTGCCAATATGAGCCAGCCCGAGCTGTTGAAAACCTTCAACTGCGGCATCGGCATGATTGCGGTTGTCGCGGCGGATCGGGCCGAAGCTTTGAGCGATTTGCTGCGGGCTGAGGGTGAAACTGTGGTGCAGCTTGGCCGCGTGGTGGCGGGCGAGGGTGTGATCTACAAGGGCCGCTTGCTGTGAAACGCGTGGCCGTCCTGATTTCGGGCGGCGGATCGAACATGCTGGCCTTGCTGCGCGATATGGTGGGCGACCATCCGGCGCGGGCGGTGTTTGTGGGGTCTAACGACCCGACAGCGCCGGGGCTGGTGCGGGCGGCGCAGATGGGCGTGGCGGTCGCGGCGGTAGACCATCGGCCGTTTGGGCGGGATCGGGCGGCGTTCGAGGCGGCTTTGCTGGAACCGATTTTGGCATCCCGTCCTGATATTCTGTGTCTCGCGGGGTTCATGCGGGTCCTGACGCCGGCGTTTGTGCGCCGCTTTGAAGGCCGGATGTTGAACATTCACCCTTCGCTGTTGCCGAAATATCCGGGGTTGCACACCCATGCTCGGGCTTTGGCGGCTGGCGATGCCGAGGCGGGTTGCTCCGTACATGAGGTGACGGCGGAACTGGATGCCGGGCCGATTTTGGGCCAAGCGCGGGTTGCGGTGTTGCCGGGGGATAGCGAGGCCGATCTGTCGGCGCGGGTGTTGGTGCAGGAGCATCGGTTGTATCCGGCGGTTTTGCGGCGGTTTGCACATGGGGATCGCAGGCGGCTGGACCTGTAACGGGGGCCTTCTCGGGTGGCATCGAGCCACCACTCGAAGGCTTTGGCGCGGGTTGTGCGGTTCAGGCTTCATTTTTGAGGGTGCGGTTGTTGGTGTCGCGGAGCCTCCGGCGGGAGTATTTTTCAAAGAGCAAATGCTTGGCGCTTTCGAGATTTGGGCGCAAAGCACCGATGCAGGCGTTGTCTGGCGGGGTTTGGCACGGCGAAGCCACAAGCCACAGCTATTTGGCAAACAGCAAGCGCTTGGGCTTTTCTTGGCCTGCAATGCTGCCTATAGCGAAAGAGCGGGATGCCCCCGTGAGCCCTTTGCGAAAGACGGCCATGCGCACGATCACCACCACTGAAGACCTCGCCGCTTTTTGTGCAGCCGCGAAGTTGAAACCCTTCGTCACCATTGATACCGAATTTTTGCGCGAGCGGACCTATTGGTCAAAGCTGTGTCTGATCCAGATGGCTTTGCCCGGCCGCGACGGCGATGCGGTATTGATCGACCCGATTGAGGGGTCTGCGATGTCGATGGAGCCGCTGTACGATCTGTTTCGCCATGAGGCGACGGTGAAGGTGTTCCATGCCGCGCGGCAGGATCTGGAAATCTTTTTCGTCGAAGGCAATGTGTTCCCAAAGCCGTTGTTTGACACTCAGGTCGCGGCGATGGTCTGCGGTTTTGGTGAGCAGGTTGGCTATGAGACTTTGGTGAAGAAGATCGCCAAAGAAAATCTGGATAAGACCTCGCGGTTTACCGATTGGTCGCGCAGGCCGCTGACCTCGGCGCAGAGCGAATATGCGCTGGCGGATGTGACGCATCTGCGGGTGATTTATGAGTTTCTGGCAGCACAACTGGCGAAGAACGGGCGGCAGGCTTGGGTGGAGGAGGAGCTTTCGGTTCTGACCGATCCAGCCACCTATACCGTGCATCCTGAGGAGGCTTGGCTGCGGGTCAAGACGCGGACAACCTCGGGGCGGTTCTTGGGCGTTGTCAAAGAGTTGTCGCGGTTTCGTGAGGAATATGCCCAAGGCAACAATGTGCCGCGCAGCCGGGTGATGAAGGACGACGCTTTGTTGGAACTGGCCTCGACGCGGCCTACCAATGTTGAGGAATTGGGGCGCTCGCGTCTGTTGCTGCGCGAGGGGCGTAAGAGCGAGATTGCCGAGGGGATACTGGCGGCGATCAAGGCTGGGATGGAGATGAAGCAGGAAGATCTGCCGAAACCGGATCTGTCGAAAGATCAGATGCAGGTCAATCCGGCTTTGGCTGATCTGCTGCGGGTGCTGTTGAAGGCGAAATCCGAAAGCTTGGGCGTGGCGCCGCGTCTGATCGCCTCGGCCTCTGACTTGGATGCGATTGCCGCGGGTGAGCGCAATCTGGAGACGTTGAAGGGCTGGCGCGCCGAAGCTTTTGGAGATGATGCGATGCGGCTCTGCCGGGGTGAGATCGCGCTATCGGCCAAGGGCAATGAAGTGCGGGTGGTGCGGATTTAACCCCGCAATCCCTTAATTCCGCGCACTGCGCTGGCAGCCTACCTGCTGCTGGCGCGGGCGTTGCTGGCACCTTGCACGACGATCTGATTGATCTGTTGCAGTTTGATGTCTGACAGGTTGTAGGCCACAGTGATCTCGCGCGATTGCTGGTTGACGACGGCGGTGGTCCCTGCGGGCGGGAAGACGTGGAATTGCAGCACCAGCGTGCCTTTTTCGTCCAGCGGCTGGGGCACCAGTTCGGCGCTCCAATAGCCTTGCGTTGGCGGCAGGCCGGTGGCGCGCACGATGGCCCCGCCGGGATAGGATTCGATCTTCATCGACAGCACATTGGCGACCAGCGGGCGCGGATCGGCCGGAGTCTCGGTGCTGACCACTTCGACGGGGGCCGAGCGTTTGAACCATTTGAACGGGTTCAGTCGGCTGGAGAAGCCGCCACAGGCGGTCATGGCGGTCAAAGCAAGAACGGCGATGGGCAGGCGAAAGCGCATATGGACACCCCTTTGGCGGTGTAAGATCGGTAGCCGATTGAGGGCGGTTTGAAAAGCCCGCTTGGGCTGGACCTTTGGCCTTGGGGGCACTACCTGAGGAGCAGTGATGGAGAGACGTATGGCCACGCCCGCCTTTGAAGACATTGCCGAGACCTTTGAGTTCCTGGATGACTGGGAAGATCGCTATCGCCACGTTATTGATCTGGGCAAAGCGATGCCGCCGCTGGACGACAGCTTCAAGGTGCCCGCGCTGAAGGTGGATGGCTGCGCCAGTCAGGTCTGGCTGCGCCCGATGATCTCCGACGGGCGGTTCGAGTTTCAGGGTGAGTCGGATGCGATGATCGTGCGTGGGCTGATCGCGGTGCTGCACGCGTTATATGCCGGTCTACCGCTGGCCGAAGTGGCGCAGGTCGATGCCCATGCTGAATTCGGGCGGTTGGGGCTGAATGAGCATCTGTCGTCGCAACGCTCGAACGGGGTGCGGGCGATGGTGGAGCGGATCAGGAAAGTCGCGGCGGAGGATTGAGATTTCGGGGTTAGATATTTTCGGTTAGGCCAGCGTGACCTTGTCGGGATAGAAGGCAAGGTGGTCTGTGATCTGCTCCATGCCAGGAATTGGCGCCTCATAGGACCAAGCGGCGTTTTCGAGCAGGCCTTGCGGCGTTTTGACCGCATAATAGCTGCACAGGCCCTTATGTGGGCAGGTGGTTTGACGGTTGGTTTTCACCAGCAGGGTCATATCGACATCGGCGCGCGGCACATAGATGACGGGCGGGTAGCTGCCCTCTGTCAGTTCAAGTGCGGCTTGGGTTGCGCCCAAACGGGTTTCGCCTGCTGTGATGTTCAGCCGCCGATCCAGCGGGGCGATGGTGATATAGGCCAAGTGCTGCTCCTGAGTTTGGCGAAATTTAGTGCGGTTTGCCGCCGTTACAGTGGCGCGCAAGCAGCTTCGCACCATGCCAGGGCATAGGGAGACAGGCGAAGAGCCAGTTTCGCCAGAACATCGGTATGGTAGGCGTTCAGCCAATCCCGATCGCCGGGGGAAAGCTGGGCTATTAGGATCAGTCGGCGATCGAACGGCACGAAGGTCAGGGTTTCAAAGCAGAGTTGGTTGCGTTCATCATCGCCGCCGGGCAGTTTCGGCGCGGGCTGCACCACGATCAGGTTCTCCAGCCGGATGCCAAACTCGCCCTCTCGGTAATAGCCCGGCTCGTTCGACAGGATCATGCCGGGTTCGAGGGGGACTTCCGAGATGCGGGACAGGCGTTGCGGGCCTTCATGCACGGACAGGAAAGCGCCGACGCCGTGGCCGGTGCCGTGGTTGAAATCTTGCCCCGCCAGCCACAAAGCATAGCGCGCCAGCGGATCAAGATCGCGTCCGGCATACCCTGCGGGCCAGCGCAGGCGGCTGATCGCGATGGTGCCTTGCAGGACGCGGGTGTAGCAGGCGCGGGCGTAATCGCCAGGGTCGCCGACTGCAATGGTGCGGGTGATGTCGGTGGTGCCATCCAGGTATTGCGCGCCGGAATCCACCAGCAGCAATTCATTGCGGCCTATCGCGCGGTTGGACTCTTCGGTGACGCGGTAATGCATGATCGCACCATTCGGGCCAGATCCACAAATGGTGTCAAAACTGATGTCGTGCAGCACGTTGGTGGCGCGGCGGAAGCCTTCAAGCGCACGCACCACGTCGATCTCGGACAAACCTGCCCTGGGGGTCTGCTGATCCAGCCAGCACAGGAATTCGACCACGGCGGCACCATCGCGCAAATGCGCTTCGCGCATGCCTTCGATCTCGGCGGCGGTTTTGCGGGCTTTCGGCAAACGGCAGGGATCGTCGCCCCAAGCGACCTCAAGACCGGCCTCGGTCAGTTCGGTGGAGACGGCCAGCGGGGCGGTGCCACGGTCAACGCGGACAGCACCCAGCAGCGTGTGCAGCGCGGGCACAAAGGCCGCAATCGGGCGCAACAGCACATCCTCGCCAAGATGCGCGCGGGTGGCTTGGTCGAATTTCTCGGCATCGGCGAACAAGGTCACATGGGCGTTCTCATGCAGGATGGCAAAGCCGTGCAGCACCGGGTTGCGTGGCACATCTGCGCCGCGGATGTTCAAAAGCCAGCACAGGGAGTCGGGCAGGGTGATCACCGCAGCCGTCTGGCCTGCCGCGTGCAAGCCTTCTGCCAGCCGCGCACGTTTCTGCGCGCTGGACTCCCCTGCAAGGCTGTCGGGATGCGCAAAGGCGCGGCCGAGCGGGGCGGGCGGCTGATCTGGCCAAATCCGGTCAATCTGATTGGCGCAGGCGCTTAGGGTTACCCCGGTGCCATCCAGCGCAGACTTCAGCTTGGCGATCTCATCAGCGGTATGCAGCCATGGGTCAAAGCCCACCACACCCTCGGTCAGATTCTGTTTTAGCCATGCTCCGGCGCTGATTTCAGGCCACGGCACCGGGGTGAAATGCGCAAGGGCCACCTGACCCTTGACCTGCGTGCGATAGCGCCCGTCGATGAATACCCCTGCAATGCTTGGCAAAACGATGCAAAACCCCGCCGATCCGGTAAATCCGGTCAGCCATTGCAACCGCTCATCCCGGGCGGCGACATATTCGCCCTGGTGCGCATCGGCGCGCGGCACGAGAAAGCCGGACAGTCCTTCGGCGGCCAGAACTTGCCGCAAGGCTGCAAGACGTGCGGGGCCCTGAGCACGCGAGGCTTGGGTGTCGAAGGTCTGGAACATGGGTGGTCCTCTGTGCTCAAATATCTGCGGGTACGCCGCCTTATCCGGCCCGGCGCATCCCCAAAGCCTTGGCGCGTTTGCGCGGATCAACCTCAAACAGCCCGGCGAGTTGTTCGGTCATCGCCCCGGCCAATTGCTCGACATCGGTGATGGTGACGGCGCGTTGATAGTAGCGGGTCACGTCATGGCCGATGCCGATGGCGATCAGTTCGACCGCCTTTCTGCGTTCGACCATGGCGATCACGTCGCGCAGGTGTTTTTCTAGGAAATTTGCGGGGTTGACCGAGAGGGTGCTGTCATCAACAGGCGCGCCATCCGATATCACCATCAGGATGCGGCGGGCTTCTGGGCGGGCCATCATGCGGCGGTGCGCCCATTCCAGCGCCTCGCCGTCAATGTTTTCTTTCAAGAGGCCTTCCTTCATCATCAGGCCCAAGTTGGGGCGCACGCGACGCCACGGCGCGTCGGCGGATTTGTAGATGATGTGGCGCAGATCGTTCAGGCGGCCCGGTTGCTGGGCGCGACCTTGGGCCAGCCAGCGTTCGCGGGATTGGCCGCCTTTCCAAGCACGGGTGGTGAAGCCGAGGATTTCGACTTTGACCGAGCAGCGTTCCAGCGTGCGCGCCAAGACATCGGCGCAGATTGCGGCGATGGAGATCGGGCGGCCGCGCATCGAGCCGGAGTTGTCGATCAAGAGCGTCACGCAGGTGTCGCGGAATTCGGTGTCTTTTTCCTGTTTGAACGACAGCGGCGTGGTGGGATTGGCAATGACGCGGGCCAAGCGGCCTGCATCGAGCGTGCCTTCTTCGAGGTCAAACAGCCACGAGCGGTTTTGCTGGGCTTGCAGGCGGCGTTGCAGTTTGTTCGCAAGGCGGGAGACAGCGCCCTTCAACGGTTCCAACTGCTGATCGAGATAGGCGCGCAGGCGTTCGAGTTCGGCGGGTTCGGCAAGGTCTTCGGCTTTGATTTCTTCATCGAAATCCGTGGTATAGACGGTATAGTTCGGATCGGCGTCGGAATAGGGCGCGGGGGGCGGCGGATCAAGCGGGGCTTCGCCTTCGGGCAGTTCAGCCTCGTCGCCCTGCTCCATATCGGCAGAGTCTTCCATGGTGACTTGGGCTTGGCTTTGGTCTTGCTGATCTTCTTGGGACTGCTCGGGCGAGGCTTCGCTATCTTCCGAATCCTGCTCGTCAGAGCCCTCACTGTCGGGCGCGTCCTGATCTTCCTGCGCTTCGTCGCCGGAGTCTTCTTCATCGGGTTGGTCAGGGTCGTCGCCCAACTGGTCACCATAGCCCAAATCCGCGATCACCTTGCGGGTGAGGCGGGCGAAGGCGGCTTGGTTGTCCAGCGCATCATCGAGGGTAGTCAGAGAGCCAGCAGCCTGACCTTCGATGAAATCGCGCCAAATCTCCATGACATTGGCGGCACCTTTTGGCATCGGGCGGCCTGTAGCGAGATGGCGGACGAGGTAACCTGCGGCGACGGACAGCGGCGCATCTTCACGCTTGGTGATGCTGGAATAGCCTTTGCGATCCGCCTCATAGGCGATTTTGGCGTCAATATTGCCAGCGGTGCCGGGCATAGCGCGGGCACCGACAGCCTCACAACGCGCGGTTTCCATCGCATCGAAGATTTCGCGCGCAAGCGGCCCGGTGGGGGCGTATTTGGTCGCGGTGGACTCATTATGGAACTTGCGGCGCAAAGCGAATGCGTCTGCGGTGCCGCGCGCGAGCAACACCTCATCCCGCGTCATCCGTCGGCTGACCTGCGGCAGACGGATGCCCTCTTTGTTCATCCCCGCCGGATCAACCGAATAGGTCACCGTCATCTCGGGATCATTGGCCATGGTCTTGGTGGCCTCGGCGAGGGCCTTTTTGAACGGATCGGCGGGGTTGTCGGTGGGTTTGGTCATGATCCGTCCCGATATGGGTGGGGCGGAGTTCACCCCGCCAATCTTGTATCAAGGCGGGGTTGAGCCCCGCCCTACATTACTTCATCGCCATAGATGCCGCAGATTCCGGCAGTTCTTCTGCAAAGCAACGCTGGTAGAACTCAGCCACGGTCTGACGCTCCAACTCGTCGCATTTGTTCAGGAACGACAGCCGGAACGCGTAGCCGACGTTGCGGAAGATCTCGGCGTTTTCGGCCCAGTTCAGCACGGTGCGGGGCGACATCACGGTCGACAGATCACCGTTCATGAAGGCGGTGCGGGTGAGGTCGGCGACGGTGACCATTTGGCTGATCACCTTGCGGCCCTTGTCGGTGTTGTAATGCGGGCGCTTGGCCAGCACGATGGCGGCTTCGGCGTCGTGGCTGAGGTAGTTCAGCGTGGCGACCAGCGACCAACGGTCCATCTGGGCTTGGTTGATCTGCTGGGTGCCGTGATAGAGGCCGGTGGTGTCGCCCAGACCCACGGTGTTCGCTGTGGCGAACAGGCGGAAGGAGGGGTGCGGCGTGATGATCTCGTTTTGGTCCAGCAGGGTCAGCTTGCCGTCATGCTCCAACACGCGCTGGATCACGAACATCACATCGGCGCGGCCAGCGTCGTATTCATCGAACACGATGGCGACGGGATTGCGCAATGCCCACGGCAGGATGCCTTCGTGGAATTCGGTGACTTGCTTGCCGTCGCGCAGCTTGATGGCATCCTTGCCGATCAGGTCGATGCGGGAGATGTGGCTGTCGAGGTTCACCCGCACCGTTGGCCAGTTCAGCCGCGCGCCCACCTGCTCGATATGGGTCGATTTTCCGGTGCCGTGATAGCCTTGGATCATCACGCGGCGGTTATAGGCATAGCCAGCCAGAATGGCCAAAGTGGTGTCTGGGTCGAATTTATAGGTCGGGTCAATCGCGGGCACCCGATCGGTGGCGTCGGAAAACCCTTTCACCTTCATATCGGTGTCGATGCCAAAGACCTCGCGAACCGAGATTTCTTCGGTGGGTTTCATAATCGTATCTGCCATTGCCCTTAGCCCATATCAAACTGGCGGGCTTCGGCCCGCGATCCTGTCCGAGTTGTGGAACATAACGGGCAGGGCTGCAAGGGCAAGGGATCACGCGATTTCCGTTCTACTTCGCTTCTGCGTGAGAAGCTGAAACTTATCGGCGGAATGCGTCGTTGTTAGGGTACAATGCCCGGACCCAAGAGGAGAAATGCCATGCGCCGCCGCAGTTTTCTAGCCTCCGTTGCCGCCCTTGCCTTGGCCTCGCCGCTGCGGGCTGAGACGTTTGAGATCACGCTGAGCGAGGCCGAATGGCGGGCCAAGCTGAGCGATATGCAATACCGCGTGCTGCGCGAGGCTGAGACCGAACGGGCGGGGTCCAGCCCTCTGGACGACGAGCGCCGCAAGGGGACATTCCTCTGCGCGGGGTGTGATTTGCCGCTGTTTGCGTCAGAGACCAAGTTTGATAGCGGCACCGGCTGGCCGTCGTTCTACCAACCTCTCAATGGGGCGATTGGCACCAAAGACGACAGCAGCTTGTTTGCCACCCGCACCGAGGTGCATTGTCGCCGCTGCGGCGGGCATCTGGGGCATGTGTTTGACGATGGCCCGAAGCCCACCGGATTGCGCTATTGCATGAATGGGGCGGCGCTGAAATTTGCGCCCGCTTGAGGTAGGCGCTGTAATTTGTTGCTGCGTGAAGCGCGTAGGATAGACAGGGCAAGGCTTGCCCGCTACCGATAGGGCCAAGCGGGAAGATGCCCGCGTCCTTCGGAGTGCCCGCATTTGGCCAAACCAGCCTCGCCCCTGACGATTTCCGCCACTGAAACCCTAAAGCGGGTGCTGGATGGCGCCCCGGATGCGGCGCGGCTGGAGCAGGCGTTTCGACATCTGGCGAAATGGCGGTCGGAGCTGATTTCCAACACTTTGGTGGAACGGTCGGGGACCAAGGTTTTGTCGGGTCCGTTCAAGGGCATGGAGTATCCGGTGCGGGCCTCGGAAGGCTCGCGCTCCGCACGATTGCTCGGGGCCTATGAGGCGAGTTTGGCCCCGGTGATCGAGGAGATTGTCACCAAAGCCTATCCGGTGGTGATCGACGTGGGTTCAGCCGAGGGTTATTACGCCGTCGGTCTGGCGCGGCGGTTGCCAAAAGCGCGGGTGCTGGCGCGCGATGCCAACCCAAAGGCGCAGGCCCTGTGCGCGGCTTTGGCGGTGGCGAATGGCGTCGAGACCCGCGTGGAAATTGGCGGGCTGATGGATCATGCCGATTTCGATCTGTGTAAGGCGCAAAAAACCCTGGTGGTGTGCGATATTGAGGGGGCAGAGGGCGAACTGCTGGACCCTGTGCGCGCGCCCGGTTTGCGTGCGGCCGATATTCTGGTGGAATCGCATGATTGTATGCGCCACGGTCTAAGCCATCTGATTGTCGAGCGGTTC
Source organism: Cypionkella sp. (assembly GCA_046590425.1). Classification (GTDB taxonomy): domain Bacteria; phylum Pseudomonadota; class Alphaproteobacteria; order Rhodobacterales; family Rhodobacteraceae; genus Cypionkella. The sequence goes on from JBKJTI010000286.1 coordinate 13,483, forward strand.
AAGGCCACCCACCATATCCGTGTGATAGGGCGGCGTCTGGACGACAGCGGGTTGCCGGATTGGATGGAGGCGCTGTCCGATCTGGATCGATTGGTGGCTTTGTGGGAGTGGCGATCAGGCCCGACGCCTTGGCTGTGGATGGTGAAGAAATGAGTTCAGACCGCAACGCGGCAATCTGGTACGCGCAAGATGGCTTTGATCCGACCGCCAAGGGTATCAATGGGCGCAGGGTCGCAGGCGAGTCTTTCCTGAAGGGCTTTCTGCGCCACGCCGATGTCGAGGAATTTGTGCTGCTGGCGCATGGCGCAAGCGAGATTGAACCCGTCAAAGCCTTGGCGGCTGATTTGCGCCCCGGCAAAGCGGTGCGCCATGCGCCTTTGCTGCGGCCGAATACGATTGCGCCAGTGCAGACGGTGTTCTTCCCCAGCCCGAATTACATTCAGGAAAGCTGGCGGCGCGCGGCCTATGGCACCGGAGCGTGGTCGATTTGCGGGATTACCCATACCACCTCGACCCATGCGGTGATGCAGGGGTTTTTCGATCTGCGGATGGCGCCGGTGACGGATTGGGATGCGGTGATTTGCACCAGCCAGTCAGTGCTGGCCTCGGTGAGCTATCAGATGGACCGGATTGATGACCACATCCGCGCCCATCTGAGAGCCACGCCCCCGCCGCGCCCGATGCTGCCGGTGATCCCGCTCGGCGTGCATTGCGTCGATTTTGAACCCGATGCCGCCAAGGGCGCGGCATTGCGGGCGAAACTGGGCGCAGGGCCTGACGATGTGATCTTCACCACCATCGCGCGGCTGACCCCGCATGAAAAATTTGACCCGCTGCCGATTTATCTCGCGATGCAGGCGGCGCAGCGCCACTTGCCGGGGCAAAAGCTCTTCGTGGCTTTCTGCGGCCAGTTTCGCGACGACTATTCGCGCAAAGTGTTTACCGAAGGTGCGGCCAAGCTGATGCCGGATGTGGGCTTTGCTCTGCTGGATGGCGCGTCCGCCGATGATCGCAAGGCGGCTTTGTCCGGCGCGGATGTGTTCATGTTCCTGATTGATAACATTCAGGAAACCTTTGGCCTTGCGCCTTTGGAAGGTATGGCGGCTGGCCTGCCTTTGTTGGTGTCCGATTGGGACGGCATGAAGGACACGGTGTCGCCAGATGTCGGTTTCCGCATCACCACGCGCACCCTGCCGGGCCAGTACTACGCGCAGGAAGCCTTGCGCTATCAGGGCGGCTCCGACAGCTATGTGCAATATTGCGCCTCAACCTCAGCACTGACCGAACTGGATCTGCCAGAACTCACCGCGCGGGTTTTGCAGCTGGCGCGCGACCCAGATCTGCGCCGCCGCATGGGGGCTGCTGGCCGCGCGCGGGTGCAGTCGTTGTATGATTGGGCGCAGGTGGTGCCGCAAATGCAGGCGCTGTGGGGCGAGCAGGATGCGCGGCGCAAGGCGGGCACCGCACGGTCGTTGCGCTATAAGGCCGACGTGCTGCCGATTGCTCCCTCGCCGATGCATCTGTTCGGAAGCTACCCGACCGAGCAAGTCACCTTCGCGAAAACCCGGCTGGTGCTGGCTGACCCGACCGGGCGGCCCAGTCTGGCGGAGGTGCTGGCGACGCGCAATTATCAGGGGCTCAAGCGAATATTTGCCGCCCCCGACCATATCGCGCAGGTGCTGCGGGTTGTGATCGCAGCGGGACCTGCTGGCTGCGATCTGGCGCAGCTGGAGGCCGGATCGGGGCTGAAAGGCGCGCCGGTGGAGCGGATTGCGATCTGGTTGCTGAAATATGGCTTCGTGCGGCGGGGCTAAAACCCGCCGTTATTCCTTGAAATACCGGCTGTCCTTGATCTGATCCCAAGCCCAGACCACCTCTTGCAAACGGTCCTCGTCACTGCGATCGCCGCCGTTCATATCGGGATGAAGATCCTTCACCAAGCCTTTGTATTGCTTGCGAATCTCGGTCTTGGTCCATGTATCGCGGGCGTCCAGAATCTCTACCGCCTTGCGCTCGGTCGCGGGCAGTTTGCGGGTGGCGTTTGAGGTCGGCTTGCCGGGATTGCGGGTGGCGTTGTCGCCCAGCAAAGACATCGGATCATCGACGCCGACGCGGTGCCAGGCGTTGCCGTCATCCTTTTTGCTGAACGGCTTGGTTTCGCGTTCCCACAGTCGGTCTTTCTCCAGCAGCTTCTGGAATTCCTCATCCGTCGCATTGCCGAAGAAATTCCATTTCAGGTTATACTCGCGGATGTGATCGCGGCAGAACCAGAAATACTCGTCCAGATGATCGGGCGATTTCGGCGCGCGGTAGGCTCCTTTGTCCTTGCAGGCCGGATAGTCACAGGCCTTGTTCGAGGTTTCAAACGCCCCCGACATGCCCCGGCGCGTGGTTTTGCGCTTGGCTTTGTCCGAGGAGACGCGGATATCAAACTCAAAGGGTGGACGCGTGGACATGCAGAGGCCTTTCCGAACTGAAGGCAAGACATTAGAGGTTTGAGCGGCAGATAGAAGGGGCAAAGGCAAAAAATGAGCATTGAGAGTGAGTTGATTGCGCGTCTGACGATCACTTTTTCACCAACGCGGCTGGAGGTGGTCAATGAAAGCCACAAACACGCAGGCCATGGCGGCGATGATGGCTCGGGCGAGAGCCATTTCGCGGTGCTGATCCGGGCGGAAGCTTTGGCAGGCTTGAGCCGGGTGGCGCGGCACCGTGCGGTTCATGCCGCATTGGGAGATCTGAACCACCGCGTTCATGCGCTGGCTTTGGACATCGGTTGAGCCGTTCGGTTCCGGTTAGCCGCGCGCTTTCAGCTGCAAACGTCGCGCGTGCAGCACGGGTTCGGTATAGCCCGAGGGCTGCTCGCGCCCCTTGAACACCAGATCGCAGGCGGCTTGATAGGCGATGCCGTCAAAGCCGGGGGCCATCGGGTGATAGGCGGGGTCGCCTGCGTTTTGTCGGTCCACCACGGCGGCCATTTTGCGCATTGCGGCATCCACTTGCGCAGCTGAAACGATGCCATGGTGCAGCCAGTTGGCGATATGTTGCGCGGAAATCCGGCAGGTGGCGCGGTCTTCCATCAAGCCTACATCATTGATATCCGGTACTTTTGAACAACCGACGCCTTGATCGATCCAACGCACCACATAGCCCAGAATACCTTGGGCGTTGTTCTCAACTTCCCGCAGCATCTGGGCTTCGGTCCATTTCTGATAGGTTGCCAGCGGGATCTCCAGCACGGTTTCGACGTAACCACGCCGTCCGCCCGCCTTCAGCTTGGCCTGCACCGCCGCCACATCAACCTTGTGATAATGCAGCACATGCAGCGTGGCCGCCGTGGGTGAGGGCACCCAAGCGCAACTGGCCCCGGCCTTTGGATGCTCGATCTTCTGCTCCAGCATCGCCGCCATCAGATCGGGCGCGGCCCACATGCCCTTGCCGATTTGCGCGCGACCTTGCAGGCCACATTCCAGACCAATATCGACGTTTTGATTCTCATAGGCGCCAATCCAGGACTTGCGCTTGATGAAGTCTTTGCGGCTGAACGCGCCCGCCTCCATCGAGGTGTGAATTTCATCGCCAGTGCGGTCGAGAAAGCCAGTATTGATGAAGGCAAGGCGGTGCCGGGCGGCACGGATGCAGGCTTTCAGGTTGACCGAGGTGCGGCGCTCTTCATCCATCACGCCGAGTTTGACGGTGTTCGCGGGCAAGCCAAGGATCGCTTCGATCTTGCTAAAGCACTGATCGGCAAACGCGACTTCCTCTGGCCCATGCATCTTGGGTTTGACGACATAGACCGAGCCACATTGCGAGTTGCGCAGACCGTCGGTTTTTTTCAGATCATGCATGGCGATAAGGCTGGTGATCAGACCATCCATCAGGCCCTCAAAAATCTCGGATCCATCGGGCAGCAGAATCGCCGGATTGGTCATCAGATGACCGACATTGCGGATCCACAACAGCGCGCGACCCTTCACCGTCAGGGTGCCGCCATCGGGTGCGGTAAAGCTGCGGTCGGGGTGCAAAGCGCGGGTGATTTTGCGGCCACCTTTGTCCAGATCTGCCGTCAAGCTGCCCTGCATCAGCCCCAGCCAGTTGGCATAGGCGAGGGTTTTATCCTCGCCATCGACGCAGGCCACCGAATCCTCGCAATCCATGATCGCTGACAACGCCGATTCCAGCACCACATCGGCAAGCTGCGCCTGATCGCGGCTGCCAATCGGGTGGGCGCGGTCGAACACCAGTTCGACGTGCAGACCGTTGTTGACCAGCAGCACCGAGTCCGGGGCCTTCGGATTGCCCTTGTAGCCCGCGAACTTCGCAGGCGTCACCAGTGGCAGATCATCCACCAGCAGCGCGCCGTTGGAGACATAGTAGCGCCGCACATCGGCGTGGCTGGTGCCTTGGATCGGAAAAGTCTCATCCAGAAACACCCGCGCGCGGGCAACGACGCGGGCGCCGCGACCGCGCTCGTAGCCGCCCGCAGGCGCGGGGCTGCCCATCGCATCGGTGCCGTAGAGCGCGTCATAGAGGCTGCCCCAGCGGGCATTGGCGGCGTTCAACGCATAGCGGGCGTTGGTGATTGGGACCACCAACTGCGGGCCTGCGATATGGGCAATCTCGGCATCTACATTTGCGGTGTCGATCTGGAAATCATCACCCTCTGGCAGCAAATAGCCGATTTCGCTGAGGAAATCCTTGTACGCGACCGGATCATGTGGGGCGTTGCGGTGGCTGTGGTGCCAGTGGTCGATCTGGGATTGCAGCGTTTCGCGCTTGGCCAGCAGGCTGCGGTTCGCAGCCCCTTCGGTCTGCGCCAGATCCGCCATGCCCGCCCAAAACTGATCCGCCGAGACGCCAGTGCCTGGCAGGGCGGAAGCTTCAAGGAAACCCGCCAGAACCTGATCCACCTGCAAACCGTGCCGTGTGACGCGCGTAACCATCGGACCCTCGCTGTTTGGCTTTTGTAAGCCGATAACAGAAATGGGTCGGCCAGGAAAGTTTTGCGGCGTCCGATTTTCTCGCAAAAGGCGAAAACACTTTTCGCGAATGGTTGGGAATAAAACTTAGCGATATGGCTAAGTTTATCTTTCTTGCTGGGTTCAGGTATGTTACTTAGCAGTATGGCTAAGCATGATCCCGATCTTTCTCTGATCTTTCAAGCGCTGTCGGACCCGACGCGGCGCAGCTTTCTGGCGCGGCTGGGGCAGGGGGCGGTTCCGGTGTCGGAACTGGCGCGACCAACGGGATTGGCTTTGCCGACGGTGATGCGCCATCTCGGCGTGCTGGAAGATGCGGCCCTTATCCGCACTGAAAAAACCGGGCGCACCCGGATGTGTCATGCCTGCCCCGAAACTTTGGCGGCCACCGAAGGGTGGCTGGCCGATCAGCGTGCTGTGTGGGAGGCGCGCACCGACCGTTTGGAAGCTTATGTGGCAAAATTGATGAAGGAATCCTGAAGATGACCCTCGATTTGAACCCCGAAACCGATCTGGTGCTCGTGCGCGAGATCAACGCCCCGCGCGAAATACTCTACACCTGCTGGACCACGCCCGAGCATCTGGTGCATTGGTTCGTGCCCAAACCGCATAAGGTCACGGCCTGCGCATTGGACGTCAGACCCGGCGGCAAGTGCAATACGACCTTTGAGGTTGACGGCACCGAGATGGAAAACAACGGCGTTTATCTTGAGGTGATACCGAACGAAAAGCTCGTGTTCACAGATACTTACACCGAAGGCTGGAAGCCCAATCCTGAACCTTTCATGACCGCGATCCTGACCTTTGAAGACATTGGCAATGGCCGCACCCGCTACACCGCCGTCGCGCGGCATCGCAACAAAGACACGGCGGAAAGCCACAAGCAGATGGGCTTTTATGACGGCTGGGGCACCGTGGTGACGCAGTTAGAGGAATATGCGCAGGGGTTGAAGTGATGCAGGACCGCACCATGATCATCGAACGGGTGATCAAGGCGCCTCGCAGTGTTGTGTGGGGTGCTTGGGTCAATCCCGTCAGCTTGCCGCAATGGTGGGGTCCGGATGGGTTTTCTTGCCGCACCGGCCGGATTGATCTGCGCACCGGCGGTGAGTGGGTGTTTGACATGATCGCGCCCGACGGCACGGTGTTTCCCAATCACCACCATTACAAGCTGATAGAGCCGCAAAGCCGGATCGAATACGCCCTGCTATGGGGCGAAAACGGCCCCAAACATGCGGATGCGACGGTGGATCTGGAAGAGACAGCTGGGCAGACCAAGGTGACGATGCAAATGGTCTTCATCACGCCTGAGGAATGCGCGCGGGCCAAGGGCTTTGGGGCCGAGGCGCTGGGGCTTCAGACTTTGGGCAAGCTGGCAGCTGCCGTCGGCGCAGCGTGATTGGATTTGGCGGCTGCGTTGCGGCCGCCATTGCCTTTGCGGCAGGCGTCAGAACAGTATTTCACCTCATCCCAGACCTTTTGCCACGCTTTTCGCCACACCATCGGTCGGCCACAGCAGGAGCAGGTTTTGACGGGAAGGTCAGCTTTCTTGCGCATTCTAGGCATCATAAATCCAAGCTGAGTTGCCCATGGCTGGGCTGGGTGCGTTTGAGTGCGCGCGAGGCGTGGCGTTCAATAATCTCAACCACTTCGGCGTGGGCAGCGGGTTTGCGGCGCAGACTCCAGATCGCCTCGCGCGCGTCGCGTTGGGCGGTGGATATATCGACAATCGGCTCGGGGTAGCGACGACCCAAGATACGTCCGGCCCCTGTCCAGCGCCAAGGGGCCTGAAGGTAAGCATCTGGAACTGATGAGAGTTCCGGAATCCAGCGCCGGGTGAAAGCGCCTGTTGGGTCTTGATCGATCCCCTGCTTCACCGGGTTATAGATGCGGGGGATGTTCATCCCAGTGGTTCCCGATTGCATCTGCACCTGCGGCCAGTGGATGCCGGGTTCATAATCGGTAAACCGTCGCGCCAGAATCGCGCCAGTGATCCGCCAATCCAGCCAGAGGTGATAGGAGGCACAAGCCATCACCATGGCGCGGGCGCGGAAATTCAGCCAGCCGGTGGCCGAGACGTAGCGTAGGCAGGCATCCAGAAACGGCAGGCCGGTTTCGCCATTTTCCCACGCGTGAAGCCGGGCGGGATCGCTGCTGCGGCGCAGCAATTCGGCGGAGGATTGCAGGCAGCGGCTTTCGATACTGGGTTGATCTTCCAGCTTCTGGATGAAGTGATCGCGCCACGCCAGCCGGGACTGAAAGCTGCTAAGTGCGCCGCTCCAGCGCCTGCCGGGGTATTCGGCGGCGCGGGTTTGTGTGGCCTGTAGCACCTCGCGCAGAGACAGGCTGCCCATCGCGATATGCGGGGAAAGCCGAGAGCAGGCGCGCTCGGCGCTCAGCGGTGACGACATTGCTGTGCGGTAAGTCTCCCCGCGTTGCGTCAGGAAAGATTCCAGCAGGTCAAGCCCTTGCGCCCGCCCGCCATGCTGACGATGCGCGCATTTGTCCTCGGGCAGACGCAGCGCGCGGGCGGTGGGGATCAGGCCGGGTTCCAACCCCGGCAGGGCGTTCAGGGCAGGCGGATCGAGTTGGAGTGCTGCCATAAAGGCGTCGCGGCGGCTTTGCCAGTGATCGCGGCTGGCAAGGCGGCGGATCACGCCGGATTGTGGCAACTCCTCCCAGATGATCCCCGCGCTTTGCGCCCAAGCCGCGATGCGGCGGTCGCGGGCAAAGGTGAAGGCATTGCCGGTTTCCTCGTGGCTGACGATGCGGGTGATGTTGTGCTGGCGGCACAGCCGCTCCAGCACTTGCAGCGCATCCCCAACGCGCACCAGCAAAGGCGCGCCAAGTAGCCCAAGCTGACTGCGCAAATCCTCAAGACATTCGGCCGTGAACGCCCATTGCCGGGCAGAGGTGTCAAGCAGCGCCCAATAGTCCGGCTCGACAATATACAGCGGTAATACCGCCCCGAGCCCCGCCGCGTGGGTCAGGGCGGGGTGGTCATGGGCGCGCAGATCGCGTTTGAACCAGATGAGAACATTCATGGAACATAGAGATAGCGGCGGAATTCGCACTGTAAAGGGCAGATGCAGGGGAAGGCGCGGCGTGAGACGGGGCAATATGCTGAAATAGCTGGGTTATTCTGAAATTTAATCTGTGCTTTGGGCGTGCTTTTCCAGGCATAAGTCGGGCTGACCTGCGTGCTTGCGGATTGTCATTAACCTTTAGCGGCGAATCGTCGGTATTGGGCGTGGCGATTGGGGACACCTGTGAGCCTCCGGCGGGAGTATTTGAGCCAATGTGAATGGCGAGAGGCGCGCTTGGCTCTTGCGCCTCGCCGACGATTGCGAAAGCTTGGCGCAAAGGAGACAGACATGCCCGCAGATGATCCACGCACAGTTCGCCTGTCCGAATACCAACCCTATAGCCATCTGCTGGACCGGGTGGAGTTGACGTTCAAGCTGCATCCGACGGCGACGCGGGTGCATGCGCGGCTGCATCTGGCGCCCAATCCAGCGGCGCGGGCAGGACAGGATTTGCGGCTTGACGGCGAAGGCTTGCGGTTGATCGCGTGCGCGGTGGACGGGCGGGCCGTTCAGGCAAACCCTGAGGCGACCGGGCTGACACTGGCAGCCGGGCTGCTGCCCGAAGGGGCGTTTGTGCTGGAAACCGAGGTCGAGATTGCACCCGAGGGCAACACTGCGCTGGAAGGGCTATATATGTCGAAGGGCATGTATTGCACGCAATGCGAGGCGGAAGGCTTTCGCAAGATCACCTTCTACCCCGACCGCCCCGATGTGATGGCGCGGTTTCAGGTGCGGATTGAAAGCGATCTGCCGGTGCTTTTGTCAAACGGCAATCCGCTGGGGCAAGGCGCGGGATGGGCGGAATGGGAGGATCCTTGGCCGAAGCCTTCCTATTTGTTCGCGCTGGTGGCGGGCGATTTGCGCGCGCATCCGGGGCAGTTCACCACGATGGAGGGGCGCGATGTCGGCCTGAACATCTGGGTGCGGCCGGGGGATGAGGGGCGCTGTGCCTGGGGGATGCAGGCGCTGAAGGCTTCGATGGCTTGGGATGAAAAGGTCTATGGCCGCGCCTATGACCTTGATATCTTTAACATCGTCGCGGTTGATGATTTTAACATGGGCGCGATGGAGAACAAGGGGCTGAATATTTTCAACTCCAAGGCCGTACTGGCCAGCCCGGAAACCGCCACCGATGATGACTTTGCCCGCGTTGAGGCGATCATTGCACATGAGTATTTTCACAACTGGACCGGCAATCGCATTACCTGCCGCGATTGGTTTCAGCTTTGCCTGAAGGAAGGGCTGACGGTGTTCCGTGATCAGCAGTTCTCGGGTGATTTGCGCAGTCATGCGGTGAAGCGGATCGAGGATGTACTGATGCTGCGCGCCCGGCAGTTTCGCGAGGATGGCGGGCCGCTCGCGCATGCGGTGCGCCCGGACAGCTTCGTCGAGATCAACAATTTCTACACCGCCACCGTCTATGAAAAGGGCGCGGAAGTGATTGGCATGCTGAAGCGCCTTGTTGGTGATGCCGATTACGCCCGCGCTTTGGATCTGTATTTTGACCGTCACGATGGGCAGGCGGCGACGATTGAGGATTGGCTGCGGGTGTTTGAAGACACCACCGGCCGCGATCTGAGCCAGTTCAAGCGCTGGTATACCGAGGCCGGCACACCTCGGCTGACCGTGACCGAAGATTGGACCGATGGCACTTACACGCTGACTTTGCGCCAAGATAATCCCGCTACGCCGGGGCAGGCGGGGAAGGGCGCTAAGGTTATTCCGGTGGCGGTGGGGTTGCTTAACCCCAACGGCGATGAGGTGGTGCCGACCACGGTGCTAGAGCTGACCGAGGCGCAGCAAAGCTTTGTCTTCAAGGGCTTGGCGTCACGCCCGGTGGCGTCGATCTTGCGCGGGTTTTCGGCTCCGGTGATCCTGGAGCGGTCTGTGCCTGCGACAGAGCGCGCGTTGTTGCTCGCCCATGACACCGATCCGTTCAATCGCTGGGAGGCCGGGCGCAGCCTTGCCAAGGATGTGCTGGCACGGATGATCGTCGATGGGGCCGCGCCGGGGGCTGATCTGTTGGAAGGCATGGCTCGCGTGGGGTTTGATGAAAGCTTGGACCCAGCGTTCCGGGCGCTGTGTCTGCGGTTGCCGGGGGAAGACGACATGGCGGCGACTTTGCACGCCGCTGCCCATGTGCCCGATCCGGCGCGGATTTATCTTGCACGGCGGGCGCTGCATCTGGCTTTGGCGCAAAGGTTTGCAGCGGGCTTGCCGGGGTTGGAATTGGCTTGTCGGGTGTCGGGCGCGTTCTCGCCGGATGCGGCGGCAGCAGGCAAGCGAGCGCTGCGATTGGTGGCTTTGGGGTTGCTGGCGCGGTTGGATGGTGGGGCCACGGCGCGGGCGGCTTACGCAGCGGCGGACAATATGACCGAGAGTTTCGGCAGTTTGGCGATCTTACTGGATATTGGTGCGGGAGAGGCCGAATTGGCAGATTTCGCGGCCAAGTGGCAGCGCGACCGGCTTGTGCTGGACAAATGGTTCGCGGTGCAGGTGGCCGCAGCCGCACCGGAAAAGGTGGCAGAGGTGGTGCGACGCTTGACGGCCCAGCCCGATTTCGACTGGAAAAACCCCAACCGCTTCCGGGCGGTTATTGGCGCACTTTCGGGCAATCATGCGGGGTTTCATCATGCGGACGGCGAGGGCTATGCCCTGCTGGCCGATTGGCTGATCAAACTCGACCCTCTTAACCCACAAACCGCCTCACGGATGTCGACGGCGTTTGAGTCGTGGCCACGCTATGATGCCGATCGTCAGGCAATGATGCGGGGTGCGTTGCAGCGGATCATGGCCACCACTGGGCTTAGCCGCGATCTTTCTGAGATGGTGGGGCGGATGCTCGCTTGACGGGCATTGCGCAATAAGACTGTTGAGCGGTCCATGCCGCGATATCGGCGCGCACCTTGGCTTTGCTCATCGGGCCCCAGTCGCGCGCCACGCCCCGGTTGCCTTTGCCGGATACCATGCCGTCACGGCCAACTTGGCGGGCGATGATCTTCACCGCACATTCCAGATTTGCGGCACCGCTTTTCAATTCGCGGCCGGTGTTGGCTTCACAGCTGTAAGCCTTGGCGGTTTGGGTGGAAATCTGCATCAGGCCGAAATAGCGACCGGCCCCTGCGGCTTTGGCGTTATATCCGCTTTCGTATTTCGCCACCGCAGACATCACACCCACCCAAAACGCGCGGCGGTCGTCCATCGAGGCACTCTCGTAGCCGGGGCACCATGTCTGAATGTCACCGGGGACTTGGGCTGCCAGTTTGCTGTCGTATTTCTCCACCGAGACCAACGCAGCATTGGTCCATTTTGCCGCTTCGGGCACGTGATCCCAGCGCATTTTGGGCAAAGCCTCGGCCACAACAGCCGCATTGATGCCGAAAAAGAACAGGGCAAAAGCCGCGCCGAAGAGGGAAGTGATCCGCATTAGTCCATCGCAAATGACGCCGCACCGCTGTGCACGACCCGTCGGCTATCGGGGCAAAACTGGCTTGCGGCAAGTTTTCTGGGGTCGCACGCGGCAAAGTCGGCAGCTTTCCGCCACCCGCGCCCTTGCAGCAAACGCCCCGCCTGCCTAAACAGGGGGCGAAATCCACGGAGACCCGCCATGCTTGATCTGACCTATGAAGCGCCAAAACCGAAGCTGATTGCCGGGGTTAAGCATGATTGGGAACTGGTGATAGGCATGGAAATCCATGCGCAGGTGTCGTCCAATTCGAAGCTGTTCTCTGGGGCTTCTACGCAAGTGGGGGCCGAGCCGAACTCCAACGTCGCCTTTGTTGATGCCGCGATGCCGGGGATGCTGCCGGTGATCAACGAGTTTTGCGTCGAGCAAGCCGTGCGCACGGGCTTGGGGCTGAAAGCGCAAATCAACCTGCGCTCGGCGTTTGACCGCAAGAACTATTTCTACCCCGATCTGCCGCAGGGCTATCAGATTTCGCAGCTCTATCACCCCATCGTGGGTGAGGGCGAAGTGTTGGTGGAACTGTCACCCGGCGTCGCGCGTCTGGTGCGGGTTGAGCGGATTCATCTGGAACAAGACGCCGGGAAATCCATCCACGACATGGACCCGACGATGTCTTTTGTCGATTTCAACCGCACCGGGGTCGCGTTGATGGAGATCGTCAGCCGCCCCGATATTCGCGGGCCGGAAGAGGCTGCGGCCTATGTCGTCAAGCTGCGCCAGATCCTGCGCTATCTGGGCACTTGTGACGGCAACATGCAGAACGGCAATTTGCGCGCCGATGTGAACGTCTCGGTCTGCCGCGTCGGCCAGTATGAGAAATACCAAGCCAGCCAAGACTTTAGCCATCTCGGCACCCGGTGTGAGATCAAGAACATGAACTCGATGAAGTTCATCCAACTGGCGATTGACTATGAGGCCCGCCGCCAGATTGCTATTCTGGAAGATGGCGGTTCAGTCACGCAGGAAACCCGGCTTTATGATCCGGACAAGAACGAAACCCGCTCGATGCGCAGCAAGGAAGAGGCGCATGACTACCGCTATTTCCCGTGCCCCGATCTGCTGCCCTTGGAGATTGAGCAAGCATGGGTCGATGACATCGCGGCGTCGATGCCAGAACTGCCCGATGCCAAGAAAGCCCGCTTCATGGGTGATTTCGGCCTGACCGATTACGACGCCAACGTGCTGACCGCTGATCTGGAATCGGCTGGCTTCTTCGAGGCTGTGGCGCAGGGTCGCGATGGCAAGCAGGCGGCAAACTGGGTGATCAACGAGCTGTTTGGCCGCTTGAACAAAGAGGGCAAGGCGATCACTGATAGCCCGGTATCCACCGCACAACTGGGCGGCGTTTTGGATCTGATCGCAAAGGGTACGATCAGCGGCAAGATGGCCAAGGATCTGTTCGAGATCATCTGGACGACGGGCGGCGATCCGGCAGAAGTCGCGGGAGCGCACGGCATGCAGCAGGTCACCGACACTGGTGCGATTGAGGCGGCTTTGGATGCGCTGATCGCGGCGAACCCCGATCAGGTGGAAAAGGCCCGCGTTAATGCCAAGCTGGCGGGCTGGTTCACCGGGCAAGTGCTGAAATCCACCGGGGGCAAGGCCAATCCGGCTGTTGTCAACGCGATGGTGGCGCAAAAGCTGGGGCTTTAAGCGCGCGATTCGGCGTTGGGTTCACCCATCCTGTGGGGTTTACTGGGGGCGTCTTCGCGGGCGCCCTTTTGTTTTGCCTGAACCACCGATTTCGTACATCTTGCTGCAAACGGGGGCAGCTATGACGGCCATTTTGTATTACTCGCGCAATCCCAACCCGCGCCTCGCGGTGGCGGTAGCCCGGCAGCTACATTCGGATGTGGTGTTTGAATTTGCCTCGCCGTTTAACCCGGCGCAGAGCGCAAAATTTCGCGCGCTGAACCCCAGTTTGCGCATCCCGATCCTGTTGGAAAACGGCCGTTCGTTGTGGGAAGCTGATGCGATTGCCTGCCGCCTTTCCATGCGGGCGGGGTCGAATTTCTGGCGGATGGATGACGAGATGCCCGAGATGATCCGGTGGATTTCCTGGGGCAAAGCCTATTTCGTGCAGGCCTGCGACGTGGTGCATTTTGAGCGTGGCACCAAACAGCGCTACGGCTTTGGCCCGGTTGACCCTGTGGTGCTGGCGCAGGGTTTGGCGGACTTTCACGAACATGCAGCACAACTGGATGCGCATCTGCTGGGTCGGAAATACCTGCTCGACAGCGGCCTCAGCTATGCCGATTTCCGCATGGCAAGCTATCTGGCCTTCAACGATGTGGCTGACTTACCGCTGGCGGATTACCCGCAGATCGACGCATGGTATCGGCGGATTGGCGCGCTGCCTGGTTGGGCTGATCCGTTCGCAGGCTTAGATGCACCAGAATTGCCGCCGATTGCGAGCAAGGTCTAGCTGACTTTGCGCAAATGCCCACTGCATCTAGTGCTGTGGCGAAATCCGCGCGCGGTTGGCACAATGTCCGTTCTGTGATTGGCCTTATCCGGCGTTCTTCGTATTATGCCGCCGATATCTTCAGGAGCGACCCGATGCAGCGTTATGAATACAAAGTGATTCCCGCCCCCCGCCGGGGCGAAAAATCGCGCGGAGTCAAAACCATTGAAGACCGCTTTGCGCTGACCCTGACGGTTGTGATGAACGATCTGGGCCGTGATGGCTGGGACTATGTCCGCGCCGATACGCTGCCGGTGGATGAGCGGGCAGGCTTCACGGGCGGGACGAAAACCAGCTTCCAGAATGTGCTGGTGTTCCGCCGTTTGATAGAGGCTGAGACTGGCGCTGCGCCAAAATTGCTGACGGTCGAGGATGCGCCAGCGATGCCGCGTTTGGGTCCGGCTGAGGTGCCTGCGGGGACTGCTCCGGCTTTGGGGCCAGCCAATCCGGTGGTGCCTGCGGTGCAGGCTGCGGCCCATCCCAGCGTGGCGGCTGAATAGTTAATCGGCCGCTTTCAAGGCGCTGGGCAAAGCTGCCTCAAAGGCAGCCAAAGCGGCCTCATCGCCCAGACTGACGCGGATGCAGCGATCCAGCGGGGCAACGCCCGGCATCCGCACAAAAATCCCGCGCGCCAACAGTTCAGCGAGGACTCGTCGGGCGTAATCGCCGTCGCGGGTGCAATCCATCGTGATGAAATTGGTAGCCGAGGGCAGTGGGATCAGCCCGTTGACGCCAGCGATGCCGTTCAGGCGGGTGCGGGCCGCGGCAACTTTGGTGCGGATTTCGCTGAGATAAGCTTGATCTTGCTGCGCCGCCAAGGCCCCGACTTGTGCCACCCGGCCCAGACCGAAGTGGTTGCGGACCTTATCGAAGGCGGTTGCCAGCGGGGCCGATGTGATCGCGTATCCGACCCGCAGGCCCGCAAGGCCGTGGGCTTTGGAAAACGTGCGGAAGCGGATCAGATTGGGGGTGTCGGCTGGGATATCTGGCGCGGTGCCTGCGGGGGCGAGGTCGATATAGGCTTCATCCAGCACCAGCAGGGTTTCATCGGGCAGGTTTGACAGCAGGTCTTTGATGACGGTGCCGGGGTGGTGGCTGCCCATCGGGTTGTCGGGGTTGGCGAGGTAGAGCATGCGGGCCTGGCTTTGGTGGGCGAGATCCAGCAGAGCTTGCGGGTCTTCATGATCCCCCTTGTAAGGCGCGCGGTGCAGGGTGCCGCCGTAGCCTGCGACATGGAAGTTGAAGGTTGGGTAGGCGCCGAGGCTGGTCACCACCGGGGTGCCGGGGCCTACGATCAGGCGGGCGAGGTAGCCTAAGAGGCCGTCGATGCCTTCGCCGACCACGATGTTTTCGGGGGCGCAGGCGTGATGCCGGGCGAGGGCAGCTTTCAGGGCGTGGGTCTCGGGGTCGCCGTACATCCAGGCCTCCGAGGCGGCGGTTTGCATGGCTTTTATTGCGGCGGGGGAGGGGCCGAACAGGCTCTCGTTGGCCCCGAGGCGGGCGATGAAAGGGTGGCCTTGGCGGCGCTCTTGCGTCTCGGGCCCGGTGAACGGGACGGTGGAGGGCAGGGAGGCTGCGAGCGGGGTGAGGATCGGGGCTTTCATGGGTGGGATTTGGGAGGATTTTTGCCGGGCTGGCAAGGGGGATTTTGGGAGTGGAGGGGGACGGTCCCAACTCGGGACCAAAAAATGTTGTTTGATATCAGAGGTGTGTGGTGGGCCCGTTAAGGTATTTTTAATGAATTGCCGACGAATGGCGGGGTGAACCCCGCCCTAACGCAGAAATTTGCGGCGGGCTTCTTCGGCAATGGCTTGGCGCATTTCGAGCTGTGCGAGTTTCGCCATCGCTGCTTTGCGCTCGGCCTCATCGGTCAGGGTGGAGAGATGGGCGCGTTGGGCCGCGGCTTGCTTTTTCAGGGTGATTTCTTCAGGCAGCACACCGGCTTCGGCCATGATGCGGAAGCCGACTGCATCACCCGCGCTGACAAAGGCATCGCCGGGACGGTCGGGCAGGGGTTGGCCTTCGCCCTTCAGGCCCTGAAGCCCACCTTTGGCGCGGGCCTTGGCAATTTGGCGTTCGGCGAGTTTGTTGAGCCAGGACATCGGGGCCTCCTTTCTGGGAAATCTAGGGGCTTGGGGTGGATGTGGAAAGGGGGGCTGTCTGCCCCCCTCGCCCGTGCCGGGCTCACCTCCCGAGAATATTTATGCCAATGTGAAACCGTTAAGGTCAGTCGGATATTGGTGTTTGGAGCTGTCCGGTGGCGTCAACCAATCTCGGCCAGACGCTTCAGCGCGGCTTGCAGTTTGGCGGCTTCGTCCTCGCGCAGGGCGAGGTTTGCTTGGGCCTCAATCACCACTTCTTCGGGCGCGGAAGCCGCGAAGTTGGGGTTGTTCAGGCGGCCTTGCAGCCCGCCGATTTCCTTCGCCAGCTTGTCCATGGTCTTGGTCAGGCGGGCTTTTTCCTCGGCAATGTCGATCAGGCCCGCCAGCGGGATGCTGAGGCTTGCGCCTTCGACTGCGACGGCGATGGAGCCTTTTGGGGCTGGGCCTTCGGTCAGGGTGTCGATGCGTGCTAGGCGTTTGATCAGGGCTTCGTTCCGTGTCCAAGCGGTACGGGCGGCGGGGGAAAGCTCGGTCGCCACCAGATTGCATTTCAGCCCGACGGGGACGTGGACTTGCGCGCGGGCGGAGCGGATTTCTTCGATCAGGCTGGTGACGAAGCCCATTTCCGTGGCGGCCTCGGTGTTGATCAATCCTGCGCCATAGGTCGGCCAATCGGTATGCACCAGCAGCTTGGCACGGGTGCCGGTGGTGCCCCACAGATCTTCGGTGATGAAGGGCATCATCGGGTGCAGCAGGATCATCGACTGATCCAGGACCCATGCCATTGTAGCCCGGGTTTCCGGGGCGTCGGGGCCGTCAAACAAGGGTTTGGCAAATTCGACATACCAGTCGCAGACTTTACCCCAGACGAATTTATACAGCGCGTCGGCGGCGTTATCGAAGCGGTAGTCTTTCAAGGCGGCGTTGACTTCCGCGAGGGCTTTGACGGTTTCGCCGATGATCCAGCGGTTCGCGGTCGCGATGGCTTTGGGCGCTTCGGTTTGAGTTTTGTGACCCTCCCACACGCCGTTCATTTCGGCGAAGCGGCAGGCGTTCCACAGTTTGGTGCCGAAGTTGCGGTAGCCTGCAATGCGGGCGGTGTCGAGTTTCAACACGCCGCCGAGGCTGGCCATCGCGGCGTTGGAGAAGCGCAGGGCGTCGGCGCCGAATTCGTCGATGATCTCCAGCGGGTCGATGACGTTGCCGAGGGATTTCGACATCTTCTTGCCCTTGGCGTCGCGGACAAGGCCGTGCAGGTAGACGGTTTTGAACGGAACTTCACCCACCACGGCCAGTTGCATCATCATCATGCGGGCGACCCAGAAGAAGATGATATCAGCCCCGGTGATCAGGGTCGAGGTGGGGAAATACTTTTGCAATTCAGGCGTTTGCTCGGGCCACCCAAGGGTGCCGATCGGCCATAGGCCGGAGGAGAACCAGGTGTCGAGCACGTCGGGGTCGCGCCAGATCGGGTAGGCCAGATGGGTCGGGTCTTGGCTGAGGTTGTAATCGGCCAGCGACTGCGCGAGCAGCGTCGCGGCAGCGTGACGATCAGCAACCTCGACGATACGGGCATTGTTCAACGGATGCGGCAGCGCTGCAAGATCGTCACGGAAACGCTCCCTTACCGTTGCAAATTCGGCGGCGCAGTGGTGGCGGGCTTCGCGGTCGATATGGCCGCCGTCGCCGAGGAAGCTGAGAATTTCAACCTCATCCAGCGCCTCGTCGCCTTCGTCATCCGTAAAGCCGGGGGCGTCTAAATTCAGACCGTACCACACCGGAATCTGATGGCCCCACCACAATTGCCGCGAGATGCACCAAGGCTCGATATTCTCCAGCCAATGGAAATAGGTTTTCTCGCCCGATTCCGGGATGATTTTGGTGGCACCAGAGCGCACGGCATCCAGCGCGGGGCCGACGATTTT
>JBKJTI010000039.1:0-18280 GCA_046590425.1 Cypionkella sp.
AACGCAGGCAAATCGACCCTGCTGCTGCAAGCCGCGCATAACTACCGCGAGGGCGGGATGCAGACCTATCTGATCACCGCACAGTTCGACAATCGCGCAGGCGAGGGCCGGATTGCCAGCCGCATCGGCATTGGCGAGGCAGCGGATACGTTCGCGCCCGAGGATGATCTGTTTGCAAAACTTGCCACCCGCTTTGCGCAAAGTCCGGTGGCCTGCGTGTTCATCGACGAGTCGCAGTTTTTGACCAAAGAACAGGTCTGGCAGTTGGCCCGCGCGGTGGATGATCTGGGCGTGCCGGTGATGTGTTACGGACTTCGCGTTGATTTCCAAGGCAATTTATTCCCCGGCTCGGCAGCACTGCTGGCTTGGGCGGATGAAATGCGTGAGGTCCGCACGATTTGCCACTGCGGCAAGAAGGCGACGATGGTGATCCGGCGCGGCCCGGATGGGCGGGCGCTGAAAGACGGCGAGCAGGTGCAGATCGGCGGCAATGAAACCTACGTTTCGCTCTGCCGCCGCCATTGGCGCGAGGCCGTCGCTGATTAAGCTTCCTGCACCTTCGCCCGCAGCGCGATCATCGCCCCTGCCGCCACAATCAGCACCATGCCGAACACCGCCAAGGGGGTCAAAGTCTCGCCCCAAAGCATATACGACCAGAATGCCGACGCGGGCAGGATGATATATTCCAGCACCGACGCCCGGCTGGCTTCGGTAAGCTGATAGGCGCGGATCATCATGCCCACCCCCAGCAGTGAGCCCACCGCCTGCACGAATGTCCAGAAGTAGAACGCGCCCGAGGCCCAGACAGCCCCCCTCTGCAAGAAGCCATCCGTCCCCAAAGGCACCGCAATCGGCCACAGCGCCAGTACCGCCAATCCCACGACGCCAATCACCCCTAGGGCCAGGAAAAACCCTGCCAACAGCGTCTCAGCACTCTCGTTGGGGCACCATTCCCGCGTCGCTATATTGCCCATCGCATACATCGCGCCGGCGATAACCGGCAGCAAAGCCGCCAAGGACGCACCCGACATCGCTTCCGGCCCCAGCACCAGAATCACGCCCAGAAACCCCAGCGCCACCCCGATAATCCGCACCGGGCCAATGGCGTGACCATAGGCAAAGCGCGAGATCAGCAGCACGAAAATCGGCGCAGTGAACAATCCTGCAGCCACCAAGGCCACCGGTAGAAACGCCAAAGCGCCAAAATAAATCACCATCGTCAAGCCATGCAGGGTCGAGCGCGCCAACACCGCCCGCATATTCACCGGGCGCAAGCGCAGCCCGAACGCCAACGCCAACAGCCCCAGCAGGATCATCGCGATGCAGCTGCGGGTGAAGTGGAACTGCCACAGCCCGACCTCGGACGCGATCACCTTCACATAATTGTCGGTGAAGCCGATGATCATCGCATAGGTAAGGATCAGCCCGGCTGCGGCTAAAGTATGGTCTTTCGTCGCGGACATGGCATGATCCTTCGGTTTTCAACTTCCCAACTGCCCTGAACGCTTCCACTCTGCACGTCAGAAAGCGACATATCGCGCAGGGTTTCGGGGAGGCAACAACATGGGCTGGCTGGCAGATGAATCCGGGCTTGGCAAAACGCGGGCCAACTATGCGCCGCTCACACCCTTGTCACACCTGCGCCGCGCCTCCGATGTGTTTGCCCACCGCACCGCTTTGGTGTGGAAATCGACGCGTCTCAGCTATGCCGATTATGCCACCCGCACCAGTCAACTCGCCAGCGCCTTGGCGCAGCGCGGCATCCAACCCGGCGATGTCGTAGCCACGCTGTTGCCGAACATCCCCGCCCAAGCCGAAGCGCATTTCGGCGTGCCCGCCTGTGGCGCGGTGCTGAACACCATCAACACGCGGCTGGAAGCCGACACCGTCGCCTATATCTTCGACCATGCGGGCGCAAAACTGCTGCTCTGTGACACCGTTTTCCTGCCCCTCGCCGAGGCCGCCATCGCCCAGATGACCACCGAAGCGCCGCAGATCATCGAGGTGGTGGATCACGGCTTCACCGCCTCGGGCCGCTATGAGACCTATGAGGCCATGCTGGCCACGGGCGACCCCGGCTTTGACTGGCTGATGCCCGAGGATGAATGGGAAAGCCTTGCGATCAACTACACATCCGGCACCACCGGGCGTCCGAAAGGCGTCGTCACTCACCATCGCGGGGCCTACCTGGCCACCACCGCCAATGCGATCGGCTGGCGGATGCAACTGTTTCCGACCTATCTGACCATCGTGCCGCTGTTTCACTGCAACGGTTGGTGCCATGCCTGGATGATCCCGATGCTGGGCGGCACCGTGGTCTGCTGCCGCGATGTGACAGCCAAAGCGATCTATGATGCGATCGCGGATGAGGGTGTCACCCATTTTGGCGGGGCCCCCATCGTTTTGAACACCATGATCAACTGCAAACCCGAAGACCGCCGCAGCTTTTCCCACACGGTTGAGGTGTTCACCGCCGGAGCCCCGCCTCCCGCCGCCACCCTCGCCGCGTTTGAACCGCTTGGCTTCAACGTCACGCAAGTGTACGGGCTGACCGAAACCTACGGCCCCGCCACCGAATGTCTGTGGCAAACTGAATGGGACGCAGCCACCGGAGACGACCGCTCTGCGTTAAAAGCCCGCACCGGGGTCGCGATGGCGATGCTGGAGGGCGCCGAACTGCACGACACGCATGGCAATTCCGTCCCCCGCGACGCAGCGCATCTGGGCGAAATCGCGCTGCGCGGCAATATGGTGATGAAGGGCTACTACAAAAACCCCGTAGCCACGGCCGAGGCCTTCAAGGGCGGCTGGTTCCGCTCGGGTGACATCGCGCTCCAGCACCCCGACGGCTATCTGAAAATCACCGACCGGGCGAAAGATATCATCATCTCGGGCGGTGAGAATGTCTCTTCGGTCGAGGTCGAAGGTGCTTTGATGCACCACCCCGCCGTCAGTCTTTGTGCCGTGGTCGCCAAGCCCGACGCCAAATGGGGCGAAGTGCCTTGCGCCTTTGTCGAACTGAAACCGGGGGCATCCGCCACCGAGGCTGAGTTGATCGCGCATTGCCGCACGCGACTTGCGGGCTTCAAAACCCCAAAACATGTGGTGTTCACCGAGCTTCCAAAGACCTCGACCGGAAAAATTCAGAAGTTTGAACTGCGTGCGGTGGCGAAACTGATGGACGCCTGATTGTGGCCTGCACCGCAAGTGGCTATCGTAACCCCATGAGAATTGGGAAAGACACCACCGCGCCATGACGGCACTTCGCAAATACCTGCGGTTGGAAAGCCCGGGGCTGTGGCGCGAAACCCCCTCTGCGCAACTGCGCGAGGTTGTCGTAGGCCTGCGCGAAGCCACCATCGTACTGTCCGACCCCAGAACCGAGATGGCGCTGGCGCAATGGTCGCTGCCCGCGCTGACCCGGCTGAACCCCGGCAAACTGCCCGCCCTCTATAGCCCCGGCGAGGACGACCCCGAAACGCTGGAAGTGGACGACCGCGACATGATGGCGGCGCTTGACACCGTGCGGACCGCCTTGGAACGCCGCCGCCCCAAGCCGGGCCGTTTGCGCGGCGTGCTGCTGGGCGGCTTTGGCGCGGTGATCGGATCGCTGGCTGTGTTCTGGTTGCCGGGCAAGCTGATCGACTACACCGCCGCGATGCTGCCCCCCGCCACCCGCAGCGAACTCGGCAAACTTGCGCTGCAAGACCTGACCAAAGTCACTGGATCACCCTGCACGGGCAAAGCGGGCACAGCGGCCTCAGTCGCCTTGGGCCTGCGCCTGAACCTCACCCATCCGCCGCATGTACTGGTGGTACGCGACGCGCTGCAAGCCCCGCTGGCACTGCCCGGCGATCTGCTGATCCTGCCGCTGAAGCTGCTGCAAAGCGCCGAGGGCCCGGATACGATCGCGGGCTATATCCTCGCCAATACCGGACAAGCCGCGCTGCAAGACCCAATGCAGCCACTACTGGAAAAAGCTGGACTGATGGCCACCATACGTCTGCTCGCCAGCGGCGCGATTGCGGCCGATGCGCTGGCGGGCTACGGCCAAAGCCTGCTGACCCCGTCTTCCATCACGCTGTCAGACGAAGCCCTGCTCGCCGCGTTCACTGCGGCGAAAATCACAGCACAACCCTACGCCTACGCCCTGGATAAATCCGGCGAAACCACCCTGCCGCTGATCGAGGCTGACCCGTTCCCGAACGGCAGCACGCCCGAAGTTCTGAGCACGCAGCACTGGCAAGACCTGCAAGCGATCTGCGCCGGTTAAACCAAAAGCCCCACCGGCACGAACCGAGGGGCTTTTCAATCATTTCCAAACCTTAGCGGATATAAGCGTCGGCAAAACCGGCCCCGCGCGCGATCCGCAACGCCGCTTGCGCGTCAGACCCCGAGCCAAAGGGCCCCGCCATAACGATCTGCAAAGCTTTGCCGCCACGCTTCAGCTTCGACTTCGCCACCGGCAGACCCAAAGCCTGCAACTGCGCCGCAGCCCCCGCCGCATTGGCAGGCACGCCGAAGGTGCCAATCTGCACCCAAGCCCCACCGCGCACGGCTTTCGGTGCCACCTCAGCCTGACCCTTTGACGACACTGTCACCGAGGCTGGCACACGCTTCTTCACCTTGGCCTTCTGCACATCGGTGATCAGCTTCGCTGGAACCTTGCGCGTCCACAACTGATCCTGTGCCGCCTGCCCCTCCGCTGTGCCAACGCCGCGCAGCGGGTTCAAACGGTCATCTGTCCACGCCAGTTTGTATCCCTTCGGCACCACCACATCGGGCAGGTCCTCCGAAGCATAAGCTGGCGCAGCCATCACCCGGCCCGCCCTCGCAGTATCCGCCCGCGCCACCTCGACAGATTCGCTCAGCGCTGCCCCCACACCCGCGCCGCGCGGATAGATCGGCGGCCGCCAGCCAGTCAGCGTGCCATCGCCACGCGTGCAGACCACCGCCGTGCCGCCAGTGCGCAACCGCACCACTTCCGCCACCGGAGCCGAGGTATAACAGCCGATCTTGCCCGCCGCAGGCCCCGAAGTCGCCGCCCGCTCATAGCTCTGCGCCGGAGTCGGCAAGCTTGCCACCAAACCCGTGGTCGAATGTTCCACGCGCACCTGCGGCACGGGTTTTACCACCACAGCTTCAGGCATCATCGCACTCGCCACCGTCGCCATCGGCGCATTGGCTTTGGCGGGCTTCACCACCACAGGTGCTGCAGCGATCACAACTGGGGCAACCTTCACCGGCGCCACATCTTCGGCCATTTCAATTGCAGGGCGCGGCCCGAATGTCGGCGGGTAGCCACACAGAACCTTGTGCCTGCGGTCGACCCGCGCCACCCAATGCGCCGCGCCGTCAAAGCGTGCGTTCATGAAAACGCAGCCCCGGCTGTCGACATATTGCGCGCCCTTAAAACTGGCAGGAGGTCGCTCGGCAGGTTGGCCAATCTGCGCCACTGTCTGCGCTGAAGCCACAATCGGCCCCATCACCGCCGCGAACACCGCAACCGATACAATTTTCAATAGCATGACTACCCCCAAGTAGCTTTGGGGATAGGATGCGTCAGGATTGTTTCCGAGTAAAGGGGCTTAGGCCTTATTTAGTACCAAACATCCTGTCGCCCGCATCCCCTAGCCCAGGCACAATATATCCATGGTCATTCAACTGGCGATCTACCGCTGCTGTGACGATCTGCACATCGGGATGCGCTTCTTTCATCCGGGCAATGCCTTCGGGGGCGGCAAGCAGGCAAAGGAAGCGAATATTCTTCGCACCTGATTGTTTCAAAAGCGTAATCGCCGCCACCGAGGAATTGCCCGTCGCCAACATCGGATCGACCACGATCGACACCCGTTCTTCCAGATGATCCGGCAGTTTGCAGTAGTATTGCACCGGCTGTAGTGTTTCCGGGTCGCGGTACAATCCGACAAAGCCCACCCGCGCCGCCGGGATCAATTCGAGTATCCCATCCAACAGCCCATTGCCTGCCCGCAGGATCGAGATCAGCGCCAGTTTCTTGCCATCAATCGTCGGCGCGTCCATCGGCTCAATCGGCGTCTCGATCTGCTTGGTGGTCATCGGTAACTCGCGTGTCACCTCATAGGCCAGCAGCAGGCTGATCTCGCGCAACAGCTTGCGGAAAGACGCGGTAGAGGTGTCTTTTTCGCGCATAAGCGTCAGCTTGTGCTGCACCAATGGGTGGGAAACGATGGTCAGATGTTCAGCCATTGGCCTGCTCCAGAGTTTTCAGAATGCGGGTTTTGGTATCGGCGTCACAAAACGCCGCGTCAAGCGCGGTGCGGGCAATCTTGGCAAAAACCCCCTCGTCCCAATCAAAGGCCTGATTGAGCATTTCATATTCGCGCGCCATTGTGGTGTGGAAGAACGGCGGATCATCGGTGTTGATGGTGACCTTCACGCCGCGATCAAACATCTCGCCAATCGGATGCTTGCGGAAACTGGGATAAATCCCCAGCGCGACGTTCGAGCCTGGGCAGACCTCCAGCACCACGCCGCGCTCGGCAATCTCCTCGACCAAAGCCATATCTTCAATCGCCCGCACCCCGTGGCCAATCCGCTCCGCGCCCAGATCATTCATCGCCGCGCGCACCTCGTCCGGGCCTTTCCACTCGCCCGCATGCGCGGTGATGCGCAAACCCGCCTCGCGCGCCGCATCGAAGGACCAAAGGAAATCTTTGAGTTCCCCGAATTTTTCATCACCACCAATGCCAAAGCCAGTGATGAAACCGCCCGCTGTCTCCGCCGCACAGCGCGCGGTTTCGCGGGCCTTCTCTGGCCCAAAATGCCGGATTGGCGTGACGATGCCGCGCAAAGTGATGCCGAAATCCTTCTCGGCTTTAGCGGCAGCTTCGGTGATCGCGTGCAGATACTCCCGCCAAGCCCCCAAGTCGCGCCCGCCACAAAAATCAGGCGAAAGGAAAGTTTCGCTATAAACAACGCCACTTGCAGCGCTTTCTTCAAGCACGGCGAGGGTCAGCCGGTAGAAATCCTGCGGCCCTTTCAGCGGCTCACAGGCGGCCTCATAGACCTTCAAAAAGTGCCAGAAATCGGTGAACCGATAGCTGCCGTCCTCATTGAAAATACCGCCGATGTCGATGTTCTTCTCCTTCGCAAGCCCCCTGATAAACGCAGGCGGTGCCCCGCCTTCAAGGTGCAGATGCAGTTCAATCTTCGGCATTTGATTCAAATTGTTCATCCTCTGTGCTCAAATATCCTGGGGAGCGCGAGGGGCTAACCCCTCGCTTCTTCACAAGAACGACCGCCCCGGCCCCATCGCAGCCACCCCCAAATGCGCCGCCACGCTCGCCCCCACATCCGCAAACGCCCGCAAGCCCAGACCGCCCGACCCAGTCCCTGCGCAGACCACGGGCACCCGCTCGCGCGTATGCTCCGTCCCGACCCACGTCGGATCATTGCCGTGATCTGCGGTGAAAATCGCCAGATCACCGGGGCGCAATCGCGTCAGAAACGCCCCCACACGGCTATCGAACCATTCCAACGCCCGCGCATAACCCGCCACATCGCGCGGATGACCATAAAGCGTGTCAAACTCGACGAAGTTCGCAAAGGTCAAAGATCCGTCCTCAGCGGTCTCAGCCAAGCCATCTAAATATTCGAAAAGGTCAAGATCGCTTTTGCCCTTCCATAGCTTACCGATCCCTTTCATCGAGAAAATATCGCCGATCTTGCCAATCGCATGGGTGCTGCGCCCCGCGCCCTGGCCCCATTCCAGCAAGGTCGGCCCCGGCGGGTCCATCGCGTAATCATGCCGATTGGCAGTGCGCTTGAACGCCCCCGGCACCCCGGTAAAGGGGCGCGCAATCACCCGGCCCACCTTCATCGCATGCAGATGCGGCGCCAGATCCTGACAGAGTTTCAACAGCCGCTCCAAGCCGAACGCCTCCTCATGCGCCGCGATCTGGAATACGGAATCCGCCGAGGTATAGCAAATGGGCCAGCCGGTGCGCAGATGTTCGGCGCAATGCTGCTCGATGATCGGCACGCCCGAGGCATGGCAGTTGCCCAAAATCCCTACGGTTCCCGCCAGCTTACAGACCAAAGCCACCAAATCCGCAGGGAATGCCGGAACCGTATCGGGAAAATAGGTCCAATCCCAAGGCACCGGCACCCCGGCCAGTTCCCAATGCCCCGAAGGCGTATCCTTGCCGCGCGACACTTCCGTCGCAGCCCCCCAGCGCCCCTCCGGCACCGCGTCAAACCCCGGAGCCTTCAGCCCCGAAGCCAGCGCAATCGCAGCCCCCAAACCAAGCCCATCCAAATGCGGCATCCGCAAAGGCCCCGACCGCCCGACATCTGCCCGCCCCGCCGCACAGGCTTCGGCGATATGCCCCAAAGTATTCGCCCCGGCATCGCCGAAATCCGCCGCATCCGGCGCGCCGCCGCAGCCCACGGAATCCATCACAATCAGAAACGCCCGCGCCATCTAAGCGATCCTTTTGATGATCAAATCCGGGTCGGGTGGCACAGCGGCCCCCATCGCATAGGCCGCCTGCACCAAGCGGATCGCCTCATCTGCCGCCGCTTCCGTCGCCGCATGCACCATGCACAAAGGATCGCCAGCACCTATGTCCTCGCCAATCCCCGCCAGATCTGACAGCCCGACCGACAGGTTCAGCTTGTCGCCCTCGCGTTGCCGCCCGCCGCCCAAACCGACCACCGCCAAGCCCAAGCCCTGCCCGTCAATCGCTACGACAAAACCCTGCCGCAGGCTGGGCACCTCACGGATCACCGTCGCCGCAGGCAAACGGTCCGGCCAGCGTTCGACAAAATCCAAAGGCCCACCTTGCGCCGCCACCATGCGGCCAAACCACTCGGCAGCCGCCCCGGATTCCAACGCCTGCTCGATCCGCCCCGCGCCATCGGCAGGGTCCGCCGCCAAGCCGCCCAAAGCCAAGGCCTCGCCACCTAAAGCCATGGTGATATCCCAGAGCGCCGCGTTCACAGAAGTGCCCGTCAGCGTCTCCATCACCTCGATCACCTCCAGCGCATTGCCTGCCGCTGTCGCCAAAGGCTGGCTCATATCGGTGATCAAAGCCGAGGTCATACACCCCGCGCCCTGCGCGGTATGCACCAAAGCCCGCGCCAAAGCCTCGGCCTCGGCCAGCGTTTTCATAAACGCGCCAGAGCCGCATTTCACATCCAGAACAAGCGCTTCCAGCCCCGCCGCCAGCTTTTTCGACAGGATCGAGGCAGTGATCAGATCGACCGATTCCACCGTCCCCGTCACATCGCGCACCGCATACAAACGTCGATCCGCAGGCGCGATTTCCGCAGAAGCCGAGACGATGGCGCAGCGAATATCCTTCAACTGCTTGCGCAACTGGTCTTCGGTCAGCCCGGTCTTGAAGCCGGGAATAGACTCCAGCTTGTCCAGAGTGCCGCCGGTGTGCCCCAAACCCCGCCCCGAGATCATCGGCACATAGGCCCCGCAGGCCGCAAGCGCAGGCGCCAGCATCAGCGACACGCAATCGCCAATTCCCCCGGTGGAATGTTTGTCCAACACCGGCCCCGGCATGTCCCATTCCAGCACATGGCCCGAGTCCCGCATCGCCCGCGTCAGCGCCACGCGGCCCTGCTCACCTAAGCCTTTCAGCAGTACCGCCATCGCAAACGCGCCCGCTTGCGCATCCGTCACAGCGCCAGAGGCCAACCCTTGGGCGAACCATTGCAACTCCTCGGTTGACGGCACCGCGCCATCCCGCAGGCTGACGATAATGGCACGGGCGTCCATCAAACCCCAACCTTAAGCGTGGCGTCCATATGGGCGGAAGTGAACACCCCCGGCAGAAGCTCTGCCACCGTCAGGGATTTCGATTTTCCATCGGTGGTGTAAAGGGTTACCCGCACACCCTGATCGGCAAACTCGGCGATTTTCTGACGGCAGCCACCGCAGCAGGGCACAGGCTCTGGGCTATCGGCAATCACCGCAATCTCGGCAATCCGGCTGTCACCGCTCGCAATCATCGCCGCAATCGCGCCCGCTTCGGCGCAGGTACCTTCCGGGTAGGCCACGTTTTCAACGTTGCAGCCGACATGCAGATTGCCCTCAACCGAGCGGATTGCAGCGCCGACCTTGAACCGCGAATAGGGCGCATAGGCGCGCAAACGCACCTCGGTTGCAGCATTCAACAACGACATCGGCGGCTCCACTTCCTGACCATATGGTCCAGAAGTGTGAGCCGCTTCCATGCAAAGTGCAAGCGCCCTACAGAACCTTCGTCGGCGGATTTCCGGGCAGCGAGACCTCAAGCAGTTGCAAATCCGAGGAGCATGCCGAGTAGCGCGTCGCCATGCCCGGCGGGATCACAAAGGCATCGCCGGGGGCCAGACGGAAGGGGTCTTTGCCCTCGCCTTCCAGCACCATTTCGCCCGTCATCACAAAGCTGAACAGAATATCGCCCTGATGTTTCGTCCAAGGTGCCACTCCGTTGGGCCGCGCCACCATCACAGATGCCACGCCTTTGGTGTTGGCATTGATTGTGGTATCGCGTGCCTCAAAGCCCGGAATACGGAACGGCGCAAACGCCCCCGTGCTGCCAATGTTATGCACAAAGCGCTGGCCGTCCCATTCGCGATCACGGTTAATCGTGCCATTCGGCAGGGTCATAACGTGATCAATCTCGGTGACATGCTCGGCAGGCACACCGATTTCCACCACCTGCACGCCTTCGGAATGCAGCACTTTGTGGCGGATGGTGGGGGGCTGGATAAAGCAGTCACCCGCTTCAATCCGCATGATATCGCCTTGATCTTCATAAAGAACATCAACCCAACCCGCGACGCAGAAGATCAACTGAAACCCCACCTTGTGGTAATGCACCATATCCGGCACCGGGCCGTCCGGCACCCGGATGTGGCTGGCGATCATCGCCCCGCCCAACCGCGTCGGGATCAGATCGCGGTACTCCATCCCGGCGCGCCCGATCACCCAAGGCGCTTGATCGGCCAAGCGCCGCACGACAAACGCATGTTCGGTTTTCGGCAGCACCAACGGTGGGTTCAACTCGTCAATCTGCACCTTGGTGCCGCCCGGCGACGTCAGCGCTTTCGCACCTTCCGCAATCGGATCATCGGTCAAAATCCGCAGCAAACCGGGGGCGGCCTTGCTTTCTGCATCCAGCCGCAGCCGCAGCCCGTGGCCTGACACCACAGCCACCGCCGGATTGTCCGCCGGATAGATCATATCCATCCGCATCCCCAAAGTCTTGGTGAAGAACGGCAAATCCTTGCGCAGATCACTCGTCGGCAGCACGATTTCGGCGCGAATATCAGACATCAGCTTTTCCCTTTCGGCCCCGGAAATGGCCATAGATTTGCGGCTATATTTCAAACTTAAAGTTTCGATTTCAAGCGATTTCTTGTGATACGAGCTATCACCAAACCGCTTTGACTTTGCGATGTGCTTGCTTTGCTTTAAGTCTGCCAGCGCATACCCAGACCAAAAGCATACATGCCATTCGCAAAACGGGCCTAAAACACCGTGTGGAAAAGCTACAGTTGGCGCGAGATAGAAACTGGTTTAAGGGTAAACTATAAATCTGCGGGAGGTTCGGATGGAAGAGGCTAGGCAAGATAATGCACGGCAGGCGGCGCTGGATTACCACGAATTCCCCAAACCGGGAAAGCTGGAAATCCGCGCGACCAAGCCCTTGGCCAATGGCCGCGATCTCTCGCTCGCCTACTCCCCCGGTGTGGCCGAAGCCTGTCTGGAGATCAAAGCCGACCCCGCCACCGCCAGTCGCTACACCGCGCGCGGCAATCTGGTGGCGGTTGTCACCAATGGCACCGCAGTCTTGGGCCTTGGAAACATTGGCGCTTTGGCGTCGAAACCGGTGATGGAAGGCAAGGCGGTTCTGTTCAAGAAATTCGCCAACATCGACTGTTTCGATATCGAGTTGAATGAACCCGACCCCTACAAACTCGCCGACATCGTCTGCGCCTTAGAGCCGACCTTTGGTGCGATCAACCTTGAAGACATCAAGGCACCAGATTGTTTCATCGTTGAACAACTTTGCCGGGAACGGATGAAGATCCCGGTTTTCCACGACGATCAACACGGCACCGCCATCGTGGTCGGCGCGGCTGCCACCAACGCTTTGCATGTCGCGGGTAAAAATTTCGCCGATATCAAGGTGGTGTCCACCGGCGGCGGTGCTGCGGGAATCGCCTGCCTGAACATGCTGCTGAAACTCGGTGTCAAACGTGAAAACGTCTGGCTCTGCGACCTTGCCGGCCTTGTCTACAAAGACCGCAACGAGCAGATGACCGAGCAGAAGGCGGCCTACGCCCAAGGCACTTCGGCAGCCTCGCTCGCCGAAGTGATCAAGGATGCTGATCTGTTCCTCGGCCTCTCTGGTCCCGGCGTATTGACCCCGGACATGGTCGCAAAAATGGCCCCCCGCCCGATTATCTTCGCGCTGGCCAATCCCAACCCCGAAATCATGCCGGATGCCGTCCGTGCTGTCGCCCCCGATGCGATCATGGCCACCGGGCGCAGTGATTTTACCAATCAAGTCAACAACGTACTCTGCTTTCCGTTCATCTTCCGGGGTGCCTTGGATGTGGGCGCTACGGTCATCAATGATGCGATGCAACTGGCCTGTATCGACGGGATCGCCGCCCTCGCCCGCGCCACCACCTCTGCCGAGGCCGCCGCAGCCTACAGCAGTGAAAAGCTGACCTTTGGTGCCGATTACCTGATCCCGAAACCCTTCGATCCCCGCCTGATCGGTGTGGTGGCCTCTGCCGTGGCAAAAGCCGCGATGGAAACCGGCGTCGCCACCCGTCCGATCCACGATCTCGACGCCTACCGTGAAAAACTCAACGGCTCGGTGTTCAAATCCGCGCTGATCATGCGCCCGGTGTTTGAGGCCGCAGCCACCGTCAGCCGCCGCATCATCTTTGCCGAGGGCGAGGATGAACGCGTGCTGCGCGCCGCCAATGCCATGCTGGAGGAAATGACCGACAAGCCGATCCTGATCGGTCGCCCCGAAGTCATCGCCACCCGTTGCGAGCGTGCGGGGTTACCGATCCGACCCGATAAAGACTTTGAAATCATCAACCCCGAAAGCGACCACCGCTATCGCGACTACTGGAGTTCCTACCACGAGTTGATGGCCCGCCAAGGCGTCACCCCAGATATTGCGCGCGCGGTGATGCGCACCAACACCACTGCCATCGCCGCCATTGCGGTGCATCGTGGCGATGCCGAGAGCATGATCTGCGGCACTTTCGGCCAATATCTGTGGCATCTGGGCTACGTCCGTCAGATCCTTGCCCGCGATGGCCTGCACCCGCGCGCCGCCCTCTCGCTGATGATCCTCGAAGACGGCCCTTTGTTCATCGCCGATACTCAGGTCAACGCCGTGCCGACGCCTGAGCAAATCGCCGAAACCGTGATCGGAGCCGTCCGCCACGCCAAACGCTTTGGGGTCGAGCCGAAGGTGGCTTTGTGCAGCCATTCCAGCTTTGGCAACCTTGACAGCGACTCGGGGCGTCGGATGCGCTCAGCCTTGGAGATCCTCGACGCCCGCGATCTCGACTTCACCTATGAAGGCGAGATGAACGCCGATGCCGCCTTGGACCCTGAACTGCGCGCCCGCATCTTCCCCGGCTCAAGGATGCAAGGCCCCGCCAACGTGCTGGTGTTCGCCTATTCCGACGCCGCCAGCACCGCGCGTAATATGTTGAAACTGAAGGCTGGCGGGCTAGAGGTCGGCCCGATCCTGATGGGCATGGGCAACCGCGCCCACATCGCCACGCCCTCGATCACCGCGCGCGGGCTGTTGAACATGTCGGCCATCGCGGGCACGCCAGTGGCGCATTACGGGTAGAGCATGGCACGCATTATACCCCGCATCTACAGTCGTGAAACCGCATTGGCAGCCGTGAAAATGGCTGGCCTGCCGAGCTTTCTGATCGGTTTTGGCTATGGATTCCTAGGGTTCTTCGCGTTTTTGGGAGCAGGTGCACAACCGACAAGCCAAACCGTCGGCGCAATCGTTCAGATAATGATCAGCATTGCGCTGGTGACGATAGGCCTGGGCCTGCGCCGTGGTCTCATCGTCTTTCTGCTGCCCAGTATTGTCATCACTCTCGCCTGCTATGGTTATGCTTTTTATGTGTCGTTGGGACCGCTGTTCATGCCCTTTGGCGTCGTCAATCAGACTTGGTTGATCTTGCAGATCCTCTTGTTGATTGTGCCGACCATTATGCTCATGTTCGCGATTCATGGTGCTCGGGCTTGGTTTTGGCTGAGAAACCACAGGCATGAGGCGGCTAGCATCTAAGCCACTGCCCAAAACTTTGCAAACCCTGCGCGATCCTACCAAAAGCCGCATAAAATCCCGAAGTTTGCAAAACTTTGCGCCCGCCAGCGCGCAATATATGCAAACTTAGTGTCGCACCCCCATCGCGATCCTTGCGCGACTCATGCGGGCTTGCCTAAGACAGCCGCAGCTTTGGAGGAGGCATACAATGGTATACCGTGAAATCTATGCAGGCTGGCAAGCCAACCCGGAAGCGTTCTGGATGCAAGCCGCGTCCAAGATTGATTGGGTGAAACCGCCGTCCAAAGCCTTGGATGCCTCCCGCGCGCCCTTGTATGAATGGTTCACCGACGCCACCGTTAATACCTGCTGGAACGCCGTTGACCGTCACGTTCTGGCCGGGCGCGGTGATCAGTTGGCGATCATCCATGACAGCCCCGTCACCCGCACCAAACATGCGATCACCTATGCCGAGTTGCAAACCCGCGTTGCCTCGCTCGCCGGAGCGTTGCGCGCCAAAGGCGTGAACAAAGGCGACCGCGTCATAATCTACATGCCTATGGTCCCCGAAGCGCTTGAGGCCATGCTGGCCTGCGCCCGCCTCGGCGCAATCCATTCCGTGGTGTTCGGCGGCTTTGCTGCGGCAGAACTGGCGGTCAGGATCGACGATTGCACCCCGAAAGCCATCATCGCTGCCAGTTGCGGCATCGAGCCGTCGCGGGTGATCCACTACAAGCCGCTGCTGGATGCCGCCATCGACATGGCCAGCCACAAACCCGATTTTTGCGTGATCCTGCAACGCGAACAAGAGGTGGCCGCCCTGATCCCCGGTCGCGATGTGGCGTGGCACAGCTTTCAGTTTGGCACCGAACCAGCCGAATGTGTGCCTGTCGCGGGCAATCATCCGGCCTATATCCTGTATACCTCGGGCACCACGGGTGCGCCCAAAGGTGTCGTCCGCCCCACGGCGGGCCATCTGGTGGCGCTGAACTGGACGATGCGGGCGATTTACGATTGTGGGCCGGGCGATGTGTTTTGGGCGGCCTCGGATGTCGGCTGGGTCGTCGGCCACAGCTATATCTGCTACGCGCCCTTGATCGCCGGATGCACCACTGTGGTGTTTGAAGGCAAACCCGTTGGCACCCCGGACGCAGGCACCTTCTGGCGGGTGATCGCCGAGCATAAGGTGAAAACCTTTTTCACCGCCCCCACCGCCCTGCGCGCCATCAAGCGCGAAGACCCGAACGGCACCCTGCCCGCAGGTTATGATCTTGGTCACCTGAAGGCCCTCTATCTGGCCGGAGAACGCGCCGACCCCGACACCATTCACTGGGCGCAAAACCATCTGGGGATCCCGGTGATTGACCATTGGTGGCAAACCGAAACCGGCTACGCCATCGCGGCGAACCCCTTGGGGATCGAGGCTTTGCCGGTGAAGATCGGCTCACCCACCGTGGCGATGCCCGGCTATGACGTGCAAATCCTCGATGAAGGCGGCCATCCGGTCACCCCCGGCACTTTGGGTGCTATCGCAGTGAAACTGCCGCTGCCGCCCGGCACCCTACCGACGCTGTGGAACGCCGAGGATCGCTTCATCAAAAGCTACCTCAGCCACTTCCCCGGCTATTACGAGACCGGAGATGCGGGCTATGTCGATGACGATGGCTACCTTTATATCATGGCCCGCACCGATGACGTGATCAACGTCGCGGGCCATCGGCTGTCTACCGGAGCGATGGAAGAAGTTCTCGCCAACCACACAGACGTCGCTGAATGTGCGGTGGTCGGCGTGGCGGATGCCTTGAAAGGCCAAAGCCCGGTCGGATTTCTTTGCCTGAACAAGGGCTGCAGCCGCGATCCGCAGCAGATCGTCAAGGAATGTGTGCAACTGATGCGTGACACGATCGGCCCGGTCGCCGATTTCAAACGCGCGGTCGTGGTCGACCGCCTGCCGAAAACCCGATCTGGCAAGATCCTGCGCGGCACCATGGTCAAGATCGCCGACAGTACGCCCTGGAAAATGCCCGCCACCATCGACGATCCGGCGGTGCTTGATGAAATCCGTGCAGCCCTGCTAACCATCGGCTACGCCCAGCCGTAAACCCTTGCGACCTAACCTTAAGGCGCACTAGACAAAGCCGCCGCAGCGCTTACCTTATGGGCCATGCGCAACAGCCCTGCCCCCCCTGATGCCAAGACTGTTGCCCTGCTGGGCCATGATCTGCGCGCGGCTCTGTCCGAGGTGATCGGCGGGCTGCGCCTGATCGACCCCAAACTGCTGCCACCAGAACCGCGCGGCCATATCGCCCGCACCCATGCCGCAAGTGAAGCCCTCGCCCTGCTGTTAGAGCAAGCCCTCGTTCTGCTGCAAGACACCCCGCTACAGCAGACAACCGCCCCGCTCGGCCTGCACACCGAACACCTGCTGCACAGCCTGCAGCTGCGCTGGACAGCGCGCGCGCAGCAACACGGACTCAGCTTTCAGCTTGAGGCCAAGGACCTGCCCGCGCAGCTGGCGCTGGACCCGGCTTTGCTGGAACGTATTCTGTCGAACCTGCTGAACAACGCGCTGAAATATGCCGATAACGGCTGCATTTCGTGCAAACTCGACATCACCCCAGATCATAACCTGAAAATAACCGTGCAAGATCAAGGCAAAGGCTTTGCCGAAACCACGCTGGCACGGCTTTATACCTGCAACAACCGAGAGGAGGGAGCCAGTATCCCCGGTACCGGCATGGGGCTGCACATCATCTGGCAGATCGTCGGACAAGCCGGTGGCCAGATCAGCGCCGCCAACCACGCAGATGGCGGGGCCGAAGTGGTGGTGCTGCTGCCATTGCACGCTCTGCCCGCAGCAGTGCCGCCCGCCGTGACATTGGCCACCCCCGGGCTCTTGCTCAACCGCCATCTGCTGATCACCGATGACAGCGAAACTGGCCGCCTGCTGCTAACCCAACTGCTCACCAGCCAAGGCGCGCAGGTCACCGTAGCGGCAGATGGATTCCAAGCGATCGACCACCTCAGCCGCATCCATTTTGACGCGCTGCTGGTCGATATCGAAATGCCGCAGATGAGCGGTCTAGAGGTAATCCGCCACATCCGCAGCCAACCCGGCGCGCTGGCCCGCCTACCGATCCTTGCGATCACCGCCTATCAACTCCGCGCCAACAAGGCGGCGATTTTGGCGGCTGGGGCCGATGGCCTGCTGTGCAAGCCGGTGCTGGATGCGAAGAACCTCGCCGAAACGCTGGGGCAAGTGCTGCGCCGCAACGTTGCCCCGCATCACGATGGCCCGCAAGTCGAACCCAGCCAGTTTCAGGAACTGCTGCAGATGGCCGGGCCAAAAATGGCCGCCGAATTGTTGGACCATCTGCAAAAAGATCTGCGCGCGGCCGAACGTGGGCTGCTCGCCGCGTCGCACGGCCCCGACTGGCTGGGAGTCCGCCGTCAAACCCATGTGATGATTGCGCTGGCGGGCACAGCAGGAGCCAGCTTCCTGCACCAGTTGGCGCTGGCGATCAACACTTTGGCCCATCAGCCGGTGCCTGATCGCGGCACGTTTCACACTCTGCTGCCACAAGCCCTTGAACAATTAGACATGTTGATTCATTTCATCGACCAGAAAATCGCGCGTCCCCTCGACATTTCCAACTCCACCAACTCTCAGGAACAGTAGTGACCACATCTGTGCCCCCAATCTTGTTGATCGAGGACACGCCCTCGCTGCAACTGCTGTATCGCGCGGTGCTGACCAAAGCGGGTTACGCCGTGGTCACAGCAGGCACGGCCGCCGAGGGGCTGGAGTTGCTGCACGAGGCCACTCCGCAGGTGATCTTGCTGGATCTGGTGCTGCCCGACCGCGACGGTCTGGATCTGATGCGCGAAATCCTCCAACTGCACCCCGGCCTGCATGTCGTGGTGATGACGGCGCATGGCTCGATCAACAAGGCGGTCGAAGCGATGCGGGC
>JBKJTI010000235.1:0-4573 GCA_046590425.1 Cypionkella sp.
CCCTGACGTTGCCCCCTGCGGCTAATCCAGTTTGAGATAGACTCTGGCCCAACCGAAAGGACCAGAGAGATGAAGCGCAGCAGGTTCACCGAGGATCAGATCATCGGCATTCTGAAAGAGCATGAGACCGGGATTTCTGTGGCCGACCTGTGCCGCAAGCACGGTGTCAGCGATGCGACCGTTTACAAATGGAAGGCCAAGTATGGCGGCATGGATGTCAGCGAGGCAAAGCGGCTGAAGGGCCTCGAAGACGAGAACGCCCGGCTGAAGCGGTTGCTGGCGGATGCCATGCTCGACAATGCGGCGCTGAAGGATCTCCTCGGAAAAAAATGGTAGCGCCCGCCGCGCAGCGGCAAGCGGTAGCACAACTTGTGGAGGGCCATGGGATGAGCGAGCGGCGGGCGTGTCGGGTGATCGGATGTTGCCGGATGACCATGCGGTATGAGGTGGTCCGTCAGGATGACGCGGTGCTACGGGAACGGCTGAATGAATTGGCCAAGGTCCGACGCCGGTTCGGCTACCGGCGCCTCCATGTGTTCCTGCGGCGCGAAGGCCACGAGGTCAATCACAAGCGCTTGTTTCGCATCTATCGCGAAGAAAGGCTCCAAGTGCGCCGTCGGGGTGGGCGCAAACGGGCGATCGGCACGCGCGCTCCGATGGCGCTGCCGTTTGCGCCGAACCAGCGGTGGTCATTGGATTTTGTGTCTGACCAGTTGACCGATGGACGCCGGTTCCGGATCATGACCGTTGTGGATGATTGCACGCGCGAATGTCTGGCGTTGGTTGCCGACACCTCACTCTCAGGCGCGCGTGTGGCGCGGGAACTGGCGACCCTCTTTGAGGCTCGCGGCAAGCCTGCAACGGTGGTCAGTGACAATGGCACCGAGTTCACCTCGAACGCGATCCTGATCTTCGCCGATGACCGAAAGATCCACTGGCACTACATCGCGCCTGGAAAGCCGACCCAGAATGCCTTCATCGAAAGCTTCAACGGTCGCCTGCGGGATGAGCTTCTGAACGAAACCCTCTTCCCGTCCCTGCATCATGCCCGTGTGACGCTGGCCGCCTGGCGCAACGACTACAATACCGAACGACCCCACTCGCGCCTCGGCTGGCAAACGCCCGCCGCCTTCGCCCTGACCTTCACCCCGCAACGGGATCTGACGCTCCGCAATTCGATCAGCTCCGCGCCAGCCCCCGTTGCCCACCCCGCCCAAAAGGGCCAAACTCAAACCCGGAGTCTCGCTCACGCTGGATAAAACTTGGGGGCAACGTCAACCCTGATCAACCTAGGCTCTGGACCTATTAAATCGCTTGCTGTAGCGGCAAGTCATTGATTCACTGGTGGCACCAAGGGGGTGCTGCCATGACCGAGATGATCCTGCTTTCCGAAGCCCAGATGGCGCGGATATCGCCGTTCTTTCCATTGTCTCACGGCATCCCCCGGGTGGATGACCGGCGGGTGATCAGCGGCATCATCTTTGTCATCCGCAACGGCCTGCGGTGGCGCGACGTTCCGCCAAGCTACGGGCCACACAAGACAATCTACAACCGTTTCATCCGCTGGAGCGAGTTGGGCGTGTTCGGACGCATCTTCCTGGAACTGGCAAAAGGCGGCGGCGAGACAGCCGAGTTGATGATCGATGCCACTCACCTGAAGGCGCACCGCACAGCAGCCAGCCTGCTCAAAAAGGGGCTCTTCCCCGGTATATCGGACGCACCAAAGGCGGGTTGAACTCGAAGCTGCACGCTGTCTGCGACAGCGAAGGCCGCCCGCGCAGCCTGTTTCTGACCGCAGGCCAAGTCAGTGACTACACCGGGGCGGCGGCCTTGCTGTCAAGCCTGCCCCCGACGAAGGCGCTCCTTGCCGACAAGGGCTACGATGCCGACTGGCTGCGAGACGCCCTTGCAGATCGGAAGATCGAGGCCTGTATCCCATCAAAATCCAACAGGAAAATCCAGACACCGCACGACAGACTGCTTTACCGCAAGCGGCACAAAATCGAAAACATGTTCGGCAAACTCAAGGACTGGAGGCGTATCCACACCCGCTACGACCGCTGCGCCCACACTTTCATGTCAGCCATCGCCATAGCAGCCATCGTCATCTTCTGGATATGATCAATGAGTCCTGAGCCTAGGTGAATCGAACCAAAGAAATCCTTGATGTCGCATTTCAGGATATGGCGCTGCCCCACATGGCGATACGCGTTTTGTCGGATGTTTCGTCCGCGAATGTATCCATATGCATTGTTGTGGGGAAATCCAGCTGTTTTAAAAGAGAGAAAAGCGTCCAGCTTTCGGGCAGTAGCTTTGTACTGCCGATCAAAAATCGATACTGCTTCCCATACAGTGCGTGTCCGATCAAAAATATCTTTTTGGTTTCTCTTAGGGATTTTATGCTGAATAAATGGAGAGGATAGAAGGACCCCAGAAGCACCAGATCTAATCTCTCTTGCATACTCCTCAGGGTCGAATTCTAGAACCTTATTGAATGATACACTATCAATTCCTAGAAAAGTAAGAAGCTGTTCGCGATTACCAATCCGAGTGAGATCATAATTAAATGCCATGCCACGCCTATGAATACCGGTGGGGCAGCAAAACACACGAAAGCAAGTGGTCCCACAAAGGTAGGCGCGACTCGCGCCTTAAACCATGTCGTAATGCTGCCCCAACTGAACGTTACGTTGTGAAGGGAGATTATTCAAACTCAAATTCAAACAGTTTGCGGATATTCACAACCGCCGCGAACGTCCGTTTCCCGCCCCGCAGGTCGA
Source organism: Cypionkella sp. (assembly GCA_046590425.1). Classification (GTDB taxonomy): domain Bacteria; phylum Pseudomonadota; class Alphaproteobacteria; order Rhodobacterales; family Rhodobacteraceae; genus Cypionkella. Next base: position 2,781 of record JBKJTI010000235.1, read on the forward strand.
TCGGGCTGCACTGCAGCATGGCCCAAAGCTGCAGCAGCGAGCGGCAGCTAGAAAAGTCCCGCAAGGCCGAAGGATACCGCTGTCATCTGAATGCGACGAGATCCACGCCACAAGGAACTTATGCTGTGCTGTCGCTGGGATCGCGCCCCCAGGCTCAAACCGCAACAATGATCCCCGTCCTCAGTCACGGGTTCAGGTAAATCCCCCTTCGGCCTTGAGCGCGGATCAAGAGTTCGTTATCGTTGCGTTCGTCAAGCTTAAACATTGGAAAATCAATATGTTAAATAGACAAATAATTCTCAGCGTGGCGGCACTCTTGTTTGTTGCAGGCTGCGTAGAGACGACGGCTGACATGGTTAAACAGGGCAAGCCGATTGAGAAATTCTATCCCGTAAAAAAGGGGGTCACGACTGACAGTTACGACAATGACTGGCTGAACTGCGAAATCGAAGCCGCTCAACGAGTGCCACAAAATACGGCCATTGAAACGACGCCTGTCTATCGCACGCCTGTGCAGACGCAGTGCTATTCCACCAGCTACGGTAGTATGAACTGCACTCAAACTGGCGGGCAGACTTATGGCGGAGACACATACAGCTATGACGCCAATTTAGGGCTGCGGGTCGAGGCACAAAAGCAGTGCATGACGCGGTCTGGTTACCGAAATACGACGATTCCGAAATGCTCGCCAGACGCCCAGATCCGCAAAGGGAGCGCTACGCTCCCCCCGCTCTCTGCCGGAACTTGCTACATTTCTGACGAGAAGGGAAACTACTCAGTAACCGAGCAGGTGATGTGAAAGGTACGGGCCAAGCAGCTGATAGCACGTCGCGTTCATCTGAGCGGAAGCACTCTTTCGTGAGATGCCCCACACCCAAAACAGTTCCCACTTGTTGATTGGAAAAACTCTAGGATTGAACGGAGATCATCTCCTGAAATCAACCACTTACGCCGAAGTGGGAACTGGTTTTGGAACTGGGTAGCAGCCTTCCCAGTTCCTGCCGCCTGTTTTCCACGAGATCGCCGCTGATACCCGCGAAATCCACCATTGAATGCCTTATTTTACAGCCATTTAAACGATGCCTGCCATCCATTCCCTTAAGGGGCTTCTGAAGGCTCAGATCGCCCACAATATCCGATAAGGTCCATTATGCCAACTCGGCCCACTTCAAGGCACGTGCTTGCCATCGTGGTATAAACCACCGTTTTCACGGATCTTTTCGCTGGTTCCCGCCATATCTCAGATATTCCCGCACCTCTGCAGGTTCTGATGTCACCTCACATTGTGTGTGTGTGTCACTCAACAGCGTGACAGCAAAAGCTGCACTAAATGACAGCAGAGTCTGCAGCAACACGATTTTGCGGCTGGGTGACTAAAACAAGAAATCCGACGCCTTCTGTCGCCCCAGTTCAAGGCCCGGCACGTCACCCACAACATTCAGAAATGAACGATCCATGAGCTTTGGTGCTTCCAGGTGGTCACTGGCATGAAAGCCGGCGTAGTTGCAGAACCCTGATCATGGACGATTCAGATCGTGAGTCCGTGTATTTAGGCAGGCTTCATGAGCAAGAACATCACCGACCCGCTACCGCAGTTGGAATTGGTCGTTGCTCAAAGCGACTCGGCACCGTCAATGACAAGAGCGTGGCCCGTCATGAAGGACGATCTGTCTGACGCAAGAAACACGATACTGTCAGCAATTTCATCCATCGTGCCGAAGCGGCCCATTGGGATCGAGCCTGCGACGTAATCTTCCAATGCGGCCCGACCGCCCATCTGGGCCTCAAAACCA
>JBKJTI010000246.1:0-17724 GCA_046590425.1 Cypionkella sp.
CACCGACATCAGATACATCCGATCGACTTTTGCCCCCGACGATGGCCGCTGCATGTGCCTGTTCGACGCCGCCTCGGACACCGATGTGAAGCGGCTGAACGATGATGCGGGCCTGCCCTACAGCCGGGTGGTTGCAGTGCTTGATCTGACGCCCTGAACCGGGGTGGCAACGGGAGGGGAGGCGATGCAGAGGCAGCATATTCTGGACGCCATCGGCAACACGCCGCTGGTCGAACTGCGCCGGATCGTTCGCGTTAAACGGCGAGAAAGACCACCAGACCCGACGTCAGCAGCATAGCGCCCGTGACCGCCGCTGTCGCCCTGCCGAAAAGCGCGAATTTCTCAGTTGCCACCAAGATTGCAAGTCCCGCGATCCAGTAGAGGTTCATGATGCCACCGACAAACAGCAGCAGCATCAGCGCCCAGCAACAACCGAGGCAGAAGACGCCATGCCGCAGCCCCATAGCCCAGGCGCCTTGCGCGCCGGGTTGCCAGTGGCGCGACAGGAAGACGGCGGGTGCCTGACACTGGCGCAGGCAGGCATGTTTCAGCGGTGTGAACTGGTAGAGTCCCGCCACGATCAGCACCGCCCCGGCTAGCGCACCGCCGCGTAGGCTCATCATCCCCGGCGCGATCAGCCCCAGTGGTTGCAGCGCCCATTGCAGGCTGGTCGCAACGGCCGAGAATGCGGCCCAGACCACCAGGTAGCCCGCGACGAACCCCCATGTGGCGCGACCGTCGCCCGGTGACCCGTCCGACGGCCGGGTCAGGCCGTGATGCAGCAGGATGGTTGGGGCAGCACTCGGCACCATCATGGCGATCATCATGATCCACCACATCAAGAAGATCAGCACGGCATACGGCATGGACCACGCCATCGCGTGGCCTATCCCCATCTCCATCGGCTGTCCGGGCGGTCCGGCCATGCGCGTCATCTCGATGGCGGTCATGCCCATGCCGACGCCCGCGACGGTGTAGGCAACCGCCGCAAGCTGGATCAGCGCAAGACCGCCCAGAAACAGCCAGCCATCCTGCCGAAGGGCGGCCAGAAGCCACCCTGCATTTCGCATCAGGCCACGCCGTCGATTACGCCAGCATGCGTCAGGTTCAGGCGCGCAAAATGCGCGTGGGTGTCGACAAGCGGCGCAAAGGACACCTCTCCGCCGGTTAGCGTGGTGCGCCCACTGGCGACCTCGGCCTCGCGGAACTCGAAGCCGTTTGGCATGCCGATCTTTGCCCGGTGCGGCGCTCCGGTCACGATGTGGGGGATCGGCGCCACATCAACGTTAGCGATGCCTTCGATCCGGATCCGGCCAGTGCGTTCGGCCATGTCCAGCGTCAATTCGATGGGCTTGCGCAGGGTCGGATATTTCGTCGGGCTCATCTTGGCGTAGACGAACCAGAACGTTTTCATCTCATCGGTGTCCTGCCCGGTCATGATCCGTTCCAGCGCTGCGGCCTGCGCGTCGGTGGCGTCGGTGTCGATGATCAACTGCATCTGCCCGTTGCCTTCGTGGATGGCTCCGGGCCAGTGATAGATCGCCGCGGCCCGCAGGCCGGAGAGGTCGGTGTCGCCGTGGTGTCCGCGCTCGATATCGAAGACGACTGCCGCTTCACAGTTGCCGCGGCTCGGCAGGACGCCAAATTGGCAGGGGCAACCGAAGTTGCAGTTGCAGTTCGCGAGTTCCAGGCCGTGAATTTCCCAAGGGGTCATGACAGTCTCCTCATGTTGGGTTCACCGGCAAAATATGCCGGACCGGATGCTGCCGCTCGAAAGGCTATGTCGGTGTCGCCGGTTTTGTCCGGCGGGTTTATGGGTGTTGCACGTTTCAGTGCGGCAAGGTTTTAATTGGACTGCACATATCGCTCCTGCGTAATGTCAATAGGGCGGTACGGGCGCCAAATCGAGCGCCCGCACCTTCATGTTCGTGCCGAATTCCGATTTGTCACTCCACAGGGATCATCAGGTGAGCATATGGCGTGCCCGCCCACATGACGTACGGCACCGAAGTGTCCGGGGCGGCGTCCTCGGGATAGCCGCTCATCAGTTTCCCAGCGTTCACGACCATCACGTGGGGACCGGTGGTGATCCAGTTGTTCTCCCCAGTGGGCTCCGCGGCATAGGGATCGGTGTTGCTGGCATCCGTGCCGCCTTCCAGCATGTACATGAAGCCCACCTTCCCCTCGGGCGGCTGGGTCTTGCCGATCCAAGCCATGGCCCATTCCATGGAGTTGGCGTCGCCGCACATGGAGTCGGGGCCGGGGGTAGCGGGACTGTCGGGCATGCACCACCAGCCGTTGGTCCCTTCCCGCAGGGTCCGCATCGCGCCGTCCGCGTCCATTGCGTAGACGCTGGCTTTGCCGGAAACGGCGGCCGGAGCGGCCCCCTCGGCGCTGGTGATCAACGCGGCGTCATCGGAGGTGGGCTGGTTCTGCGCGAACCCCGGGCTTCCCACAGCGGCCAGAAGCAGTGCGGGAAAAAAGGTAAACATGTGTCTCATGGTGATCTCCTTGATGAACGACGAAAGCGCGGCCACCTCTCAAGGTGGTCGGAGGGCGGCGCTGGCCGACAGAGGCCTTTGCAGGCAGCCGGACGAGGGTCGTCAGTCAGAGCAAATGGAAGTCAGCCCACGACACAGCGCCAAACAGCGCTTACTCTGCGGGGATCAGGAACCAAGAGGGTCTGCGGTCGTCGAAGGGGATACGCAGATCACGGCAGGAAGCCAAACCTCACATGAGAAAAAGTTTAACAGAAACGCGGCCCGACTTCAAGGAATTCTGCCGCTGGTTGGGTGGGCTTCAGGTCGACCGGAGAAGGCTCAGGACCCATTGATCAGGTGGTAGGTGTGTGAGTCACGGCTTCCCGCGGCCGGGGTGCTTACCCTCTTCATCGCGGCACCGCCCAATGGCAGTTCTGTCTGGGCGCGGGTGGTCGACGAGGTTTCGGGCGCTGTGTTCGAGCAGGAGGTTACTGCTGACCTACCAGCCAACACCCAGTTCCTGTCGCCTCGGCTGTTCATGAACAACGGGGCCACGGCGGCTGCGGTCGCTTACGATTGCTCGGGGGTGTACGTGGAGACGGACTATTGAGTCGCTGGTTCTACTCGCCCCAACAGCAACCATCAGCCCGGCGCCATCAGATGTCACCAGCCCGTCTCAACGCTTGATTCACATTCATAATCCCCGAAAATCAAAGTTGTGAAACAACGCGGCGCAGATCCTGCAGTGTGCGAGATAAAATGTCTTCAACCTCAGGCCACAAGAGCCATTTCTCCCTTGCAGAGGACGCATTCGATCATGGTAGGGTTAGGCTTCCAGAAGATGATGATGATGGTTTGATGATGCGACATTACCGAAGCCTCGCTTTTCTTGCCCTCATTTTCGGTCTTTCGGCTGTATTCCCTTCAGATTTTCTGATGGCCCAGACGGATGAACCTTTTGGCCACATTGAAGATGACGGATCTGCGGCACCGGCCTCGGAGCTGTCGACACTCACAAACGAGGCGCTGATCGAGCGGATTCGCCTAAGCCGGGATCCTGCGGCGCTGGCCGAGCTCGAACGACGGGCAGATCGGGGAGATGCCTGGGGCATGGTTGGCCTCGCCGAAGGCCTTCTGGTCATGCCGGCCGAGCTGTCGAGGGGTGCCCGTGTAGAAGATCTGCTGCGACAAGCTATCGAGCAGGGGAATTCCTTCGCTCTGGTGAGACTCGGCGACCTCTATCGGGAAGGGTCCGTTGTGGCCCGTGACCCTGTCCGGGCGGTCGAGCTTTACAGTCTGGCCGTCGATCAAGGGTCTACTGCCGGCCAGCAAAGGTTTGGCGAGGCGCTTCTTGCCGGAGAAGGTGTTGCGCGGGATCGCGAGGCTGGCCTGGCGCTCCTCCGACAGGCTGCCACAGATGGCGATCCCTGGCGCCAGATTGCACTCGCAAACGGGATCCTCGCCGAATCAAACGATGATGCCGATCGGTCTGAGGCGCAGGCGCTGCTCGAAGACGCGGCGGGAGCAGGAAATCCTTATGCCCAGATCCGACTGGCAGAACTCTTGACAAAGGATGCCGATGGCCCAGCGGACGCTGAGCGGATCGTCATGCTCCTTGCGGCAGCCGCAGATCAGAATCTGATGCCCGCACTTCTGCGCCTCGGACAAGCCTATCTCGATGGAAGCATCGTTCCGATGGATCCGGCCAAGGGCCTTGAACTGCTCCAGCGCGCTGCGGCGGCTGAGGATCCGGAGGCGCTCATCGCTCTCGGCGAAGCGTATGCCGCTGAGCGCGCCATTCCCGCCGACGGAGACGCCGCGATCGCTGCCTTTGAAAAGGCAGCTGAGCGTGGCTCGGCGTATGGCTTCGTGCGGCTCGGCGAACTGCGGCGCGACGGACAGCTGGTCGAGCCGGACATCAACCGGGCAGTCGCCGACTTCGAGAATGCGGCGAGGGCTGGCGAGGCCTGGATCAATGTCGAGATCGCGGGGATCTATCGGGACGGCCGAACGGGCTCCGTAGACATTGATCGTGCGGTTGCAGCCTACGAGACAGCAATCAGCGAGGACGTGCCGGGGGCCGAAATCGCCTATGCGCGTGACCTTGCACGAGGGCTGCTGGGTCCTGACCGGCGCGAGGAGGGCGTGCTTCGCCTGCGGCAAGCCGTCGACGATAAAGCGCGCGGTGCGGTCGCCGTCGTGAGCGATACCCTGATGTGGGGATGGGGTGTCCGTCAGGATCAACGGAGGGCGCGTGATCTGCTTGAACGTGCCGCAGCGGATGGGGATGTTGAGGCTACGCGGAACCTCATCGCCCTTCATCGAGACGGCCGCTACCCGACCTACCGCCGGTCGCCTTCGCGGGCCGAAGCGCTGCTGGATGACATTGCCGGCAGCTTGCCGAAGCAAGAGTACGAGATCGAGGCGCTGCTCCTGAAAGCAAGCCGCATGACCGGGCCTGACGAGTTTGCGCTGCTTCTTGCCGATCTGCAAGCGATGGCGCGCAGCGATAGGCGCAACGCGTTCACCACGCTGCGTTGGGTCAACGAAAATGCATATGTTTATATGCTGCAGGATGCATTGCGGTTCAGGGGCCATTTCGACGCATCTCCTACGGGGCGCCTTGACCGCCGCACGATCAATGCCTTCAACGCGGCCTGCCGTGATCTGAACCAGAGTGTCCTGTGCAGTCACGGTCCGCTTACGGACGTCTCTGTCCGGATCGCGGCTTCATTGGTGCGGGGACAATGACGAACACGCACATCCCCCCACAAAGGCTGCAAGATAGGTTGGTCCGCGATCAGCGGAAGTCCAACCGTAGGATGATCATTGAAACATGAGGATTGGCCCCTCGCGCAAGAGATATCCTCGGAGCTGATCTGGGCGTGTCATCGGAAGAGATGGCTGCGAAAATCTGAACAGCAGGGATAAGTGTATCGCCAGAGCAATGGCGGCATGATGCTGCGCGCAAGGAGAGGACCGTGGCAAAACGACGAGGTCGAAATAAAAAAACACAGCGTTCAAGCGAAAGTGGCAGTGGGCGCGATCAATGGCGAGAGGACCATGATCGAGCTAGCTCAGGATTTCGACGTTCATCCAAACCAGATCAGTGTCGTTGGCCGAGTTCGTCGTGCGGCAGACGGCGGATGTCGGCTTGCTTAAGGTCCTCATCTTACGGTGTGATTGCGTGATGTAGATCTTCGAAGGTCGGAAATCTTCAACGGCGCCCCCGCGCGACTGCAGCAGACTTCGCGCCAATTTCCAAACTGGTACGACAGATCGTAAGCTGCATCTTTTGCTTGTGATTAAACCTCTTCTTCATCAACATAGGTTGGTAAAACAACCGGAATGGAGCTCATGAAACCTGTCCGAAAGGCAATTTTTCCCGTCGCGGGTCTCGGCACACGGTTTCTGCCGGCCACAAAGGCGCAGCCAAAAGAAATGCTGACAATCATCGACAAACCGTTGATCCAGTTCGCGGTCGAAGAAGCGATAGCAGCAGGCATCACTCACCTGATTTTCGTGACGGGTAGAACCAAACGCTCTATTGCCGACCATTTCGACGCAAATCCGGAACTTGACCGACTGTTGCGCTCGAAGGACCGTGATGACGTGGCAGATGAGCTGCGCGACATCATTCCCGCTGGCGTGACGTGCATTTACATCCGTCAAGCGGAAGCCCGTGGATTGGGCCATGCGGTGTCATGCGCCGCACCACTGATTGAAGACGAGCCTTTTGCGGTCATCCTTGCCGACGACCTGATGGAAGGTCCCACCCCGGTCTTGTCCCAACTGATCAAGGCGTACGCAAGCACAGGCCAAAGCATGCTTGCTGTCAACGCCGTGCCTGATCACGAGATTAGTAGTTACGGCGTCGTCGACTCCGACGATCCCGGAGAGGGACGCTTTGCCAAAATACGGGGAATCGTGGAAAAACCCGCTGCCGATCAGGCGCCATCGAACCTTGCTGTCGTCGGGCGCTACGTGCTCGACGGCGCGATCATGGATATTCTAAAACAACAAAAGCCGGGGCGCGGCGGCGAAATCCAGTTGACCGACGCGATCGAGGTTCTGGCGCAACAGACAGGCGTGCACGCCTATCGTTATCAGGGTCGGCGGTTCGACTGCGGCTCGAAGATCGGTTATCTTGAGGCGACCATGACCTTCGGCTTACGCCATCCAGAATACGGTCCGATCCTGCGCGAAAAAATCTCCCAGATGAATGGCAGGACATGAGCGGCGCAGGGAGCGGGCTGCTGGCGCAGTCGATCCAGCCGTGTTATCTACGGCGATCTAGTTCGAACCAGTGGTTTGCGATCATGTTTACTGCGCGCTCTGCCCTCTCCAGAAGTTCGGCACGGTCACCCAGGCTGAATGCGCGCGGTGCTGGATCGATAAGGCAAAGGGCACCCAGCCGCACATCTTCCTGAAAAATCAGCGGCGCACCTGCATAAAACCGTATAAAGGGCGACCCAGTTACAAGCGAATTGTTGGCAAACTTCTTGTCGGCCAAGGCATCGGGAACGACAAAAACGCGATCTTCAAGAATGGTGTGGTTGCAAAACGCAACATTGCGCGGTGTTGATTCGACCGCGAGCCCGGCTTTGGCCTTGAAAAGCTGGATATCGGCATCCAGCAGCGTCACCATGGCGGACTTGACGCCAAAGTGGCGCTTTGTTTCTTGACAAAGCTCGTCAAGCGCCGGAATGGCGGGTCCGCGCAACATGCCGCTCGCGTGCAGCACGCGTAGTCTGGCACTTTCGTCCGGGCCCAACGGGAAGTCAGCCACGCAACCACCTATATCCTCTACCATCGTCAGACAGTATAGCCTGAATCCATGTGCCATCAACCGAAACAAAAGTACAAAACGAAGCGACTTCTCCATGCTTTCGCCACGTTTCCGCAAGATAGGGTAATGGCAGCTTTATGCTAGGATTTCCGATGCGCATGACAACAATCCGATCGACCTTGATTTCGCTCGTCGGTTGCCTGGGCGCGCTGGTCCTGCTCCTGTCGGCATTTCAGCTCTACGACCTGCACAACCAGCGCCAACAGGCCCGGAACGCGCTCGCGTCGAACGAATTGCGTAACCAACTGGTAGAGGCCGCGATGGCGCTGGGGCGCGAACGGGATGCGCGGTACCTGGCGCTCGCGCTTGACCGTCCGATGCCGCCCGAGGCGCAAACGACGACTGACCGCAGCCTTGCCGGCGTCGAAGGAACGGGCAAGGGCGGCTTGCAGGATATCGGTCCGATGACGGAGTTGACCGCAAGGGTGGTGTCGTTTCGTCAGACCGTGGATGCTGCGATGGGTTTGGCGGCAGGGTCGGCGCGGCGTCAGTATGCCGCCAGGTATTGGTTCGAGGGTGCGTCCGCTGTCGTGGCCGATCTGTTGTCGCTGCGGATCAAACTGCTCAGCCAGATGGACAGTGACGACCCCAAGCTGTTTGGCTTTTATTTTCTGCGCACGGAGACATTGAGCTTTTTGAATGAGCTGTCCGAAAACGCAGCCTTGCTCGAAGTCGATATCGCTCAAGCCAGTATTGCAGGAGCATTGTCTGGATCGAAGCCATCCAATTTCGCGCGCACTCTCGTGCCGGACATATCCTTGTCGTCCAGCCAATTCGACGAGACTCTCGGGTTCATTGGCCCGGCGAATAATCTTACCCTGTTCGATACAAGCGCTTATATCGCCGCGGAAGTGCGCCTGCGCGCTGCACTGGAAAATGGGCAAGGCATCGAGCCAGCGGTCGCGGACTGGCGGCAGATATCGGACGTTACCCTTGAAAACCTGACCGACTTGCAAACGTCGATCTCAGAGGTGATCAAGAATGCTGCCGTAGACGAGAAAACCCGCGCCAACGCCATGTTAATCTTCTGGGCTGCGATCTTTCTTTCATCGGCCGCCTTGATCGCGATTACCACACGGATCGTGACCCATTCGGTGGTGGGTCCGCTGGAGCAGATGCGCGATGCCATGCTGCAACTGGCCGATGACAACTTTGCAATCGATCTACCCCAAAACGGTAAGCTTGCCGAAATCAATGCTATGGATGATGCGCTGCGAGTGTTCAAGGCGAACGGTATTCGCAGGCAAAACCTGCAAAAGGAACGCCTGCGTTTGCACGGCCGCCTCGAAGAAACCTATAGCCACCTGAAAACCGATCTCGAGGCTGCCGCAGCGATTCAGGCATCCTTGTTGCCGCAACAGTCCCAGCTTGGAGGGGTGTCGCTGTCGTCCTACTTCCGACCATCAAATATTTTGGCAGGTGACACGTTCGATGTCTTGCAGCAACCTAACGGTCGTGTGATCGTTTTCCAAATTGATGTGGCTGGCCACGGTGCGGCGGCTGCGCTCGTCTCGGTTGCCTCGAAATATTCTGTCGCGCAGGCGATCCTCCAACGGCAGCCTGATACTGATCTTGCTGCACTGACCGAGCAGATCAACCGTGAATGGCCAGGCGATCTACCCTATTTCACGTTGCTTCTAGCTGAGGTTGACCCCGCGGCCGGCAAAGGCAGCCTGGTTCAGGCGGGCCACCCGTCTCCTCTGCTTATGCGTGCCTCCGGCGAGTTCGAAGTCCTAGGCGATGGGGGCTTGCCGATTGGAGTTCTTACCAGCGCAACCTATGATCTGATCCATTTCGAATTCGGGCCCGATGACAGGCTGATCGTGATGACGGACGGGGTGCATGAAATGGCCGACCGGAATGGCGAGCCATTCTCTGAAGAGCGCGTGCATGACCTGATACGCGCCTCAGGCAAGCGGTCGACCGAAGATCTTTTGACCGATCTTGATATTACGCTGCGCGCCTGGCGCGGCGACGACACGTTGGATGACGACGTGACAATCGTCATATTGGAAGGAAAGCGAAACCATGAACGTTCTTGAAGAAATGCGTGGCGATTTGATGGTCCTCAAGATGCAGGACCCACGGCTCGATGCAAGCACTGCACCCGCTCTGCGTGAGGTCTTGATCGAACGTATCGCCAAAGGCCATCAGTCGATCATCATTGACCTTAGCGATGTCGGCTTTATGGACAGCTCGGCGCTTGGAGCGCTGATTGCGGCGGTCAAGAAGCTAGGACCGGTCGGCACGATTGCCGTGGCCGCGATGCGTACGCCGGTGGCGCGACTGTTTTCGGTGACAAAGATGGACCGGGTGTTTTCTGTGCATCCTACGGTCGCCGATGCCGTCCGCAGCCTTACCGTGTAACGGTTAGAGATCGTGTCAGTAAGCAAATCAATGCTGGTCGCGCGCGACTTGGCCGAACTCGGCAAGGCTGCCGATCAGTTGCGCCAATGGCTCGAACCTGACATCGACGAAGATGGTCTTGCATGCGTGGAGCTGGCCTTTGTCGAGGCCCTGACCAATTCGATCCTTTACGGTCCGCCCGATTCGGGCCAGCCGATCGGCGTTTTCGTCGATATCCTCGATGCGCAGATCGTGGTGGAAATTGAAGACGGATCGCCGCCGATGCCAACGCTGTTTGACAATGCCGGCGCGCACAGGCTGGAATTCGATATTCAGGATATCGAAAACCTGCCCGAAGGCGGGCGCGGCCTATCCCTGATCGCCATCTCGATGGACGAGGTGACGTTCCGGGTAACGGATGATCGCGTGCGCTTGCGCATGGTGAAGAACCGGCGTTGACGGTTCAGTTCGCAACAGGCCGCAGATCGGGAAATGTAATCGCGGCCCAGACCATCAGCGGCTGCCACTCTATGCCTGCCATAGCTGCCCGTTCAGTGATCGACCGCACACGCGCAAGACCTGTTTCTTCACCTATAGATCCCACCTGAACCGCTACCGTCACAGCAAGAAGCAAGGAAGCAGCAGCTTCTGGATCGTCGGGGGTTGCGGCAAAACGGGCTTCTGCCTCAGCCACCATCTTAACGGTTTTGGCCGTCAACGTCTCGTCTGTAATCTGGAAATGGTCGGGCATTACAGTTGGCGTCGGCGCGCTGACGTCGAGCCGTTCAAGATAGATGATCGCCGCCGTCGAGATTGCAAGCGCAAGGATCCAGACGATCTGCCCTCGCGCGCCTCTCAATGCTTCATTGCTGCTCATTTTGCATTCCCTCCATAACCGGCAGGTCAAATTCCGGATCAGGTTGCCAGACTGCCGCACGAATGATTGGCATCAGGGAAAGGACGTTGTTCGCTCCCCAGACAGTGTTCGCAATCAGGCCACCCACCGAGTAGTTACCCCCCCCAGAAAGGTGAATGCCCCATGCCCAGACAAGCCCTGCCAGCGTCAGCACGACCAGCAGGATCTGCCATTTGACAAGGTGTAGGAAACGCCCCTCGCTGCGGTCCTTTGGCGTGACCGGAAAGGAAATCTTGCGGCCCCGCGCCACCGCCCACAACGCCTGAAGGTTCAGCGGGAACATCGCCATATACCAACGCCGCCCCGCCATCGTCTGCGCCCCCCAAAGGCCGGTCAGCTGCGCAAGCTCGTTCAGCAACAGGAACGGCACGATATGCAGGAAGAATACCGTCGTATAGGTGTTCACTGGCACCAATCCCGTGAACAGAAAGATAATCGGCCAGACGATGAACACAATATTCCAAAGCGGCGACAGATAGGAGTAGAAGGTCATCCCGTACATCATCTTTTGCGGCAGAGTCAGGCCAGAGCGTAAAAGCGGGTTGTCGGTGCGCAAGATGTCCAGCGTTCCGCCCGCATATTTGAACCGCTGGATCGTCCAACTCAGCAGATCGCTCGGCGACATCATCCGCGTGACGACGACAGGATGTTGCACCGACTTCCAGCCACGCTCGCGGTCCTCATGCAGTCGGATAGAGGTGTAGATATCTTCGGACACATGCAGCTTGAATGGGGTGAAATCCGTCGCCTGCGCGGTCGCCATGCGGTTCGCATTGTCCAACTCGGCGCTAAGCTCGGCCTCTTTGGTCAGCCGACGGACTTTTCGGCCCTGATAGATCACAGCCTTGTCGACATCCCGTGCCCAGTCGCGGATCGCGACCTCCATCACTGCCTCGCGGCGATGCACCGACCCTGCGCCACAGCAAAACGCGGCGTTCGCCCAGTTCCTGCGGCGCAGGATAAAGTCGTAGAAAAGTTGCGGATCATTGCCAAACGGGTCTTCGCCAAACCGGACCGGGCCGATGAGGGCCTCGACCCTGTTGCCGATGGCCGCTCCCAACCTGCCAAACCTGCGGGCCAGCGCCGCAGGCAACGGTACACCGGGGGGAATGTCCCAGAACCATTGCGGGGTCTGCACCCAAGCCATGCGCGGATCGCGGAAATAGCCGAGCGTCTCGGTGACCAGATTGGGAAAGGGCCTCGTATCGGCATCACAAATCACCACGAAATCGCCCGAGGTCTGCGCCATCGCGTTGCGCAGGTTGCCCGCTTTGTAGCCGATGTTGTCGCCCCGCGTGATGTAATTTGCCCCCTCCGCCTCGGCGACCTCCTGCATCGCCGCGCGCCGTCCGTCGTCCAGCACATGCACACGCAGGTCCAGCGGATAGGGATAGGTCATCTCTCGCGCGTCTCGCAGACCCTTGCGGACGATTTCGGGATCCTCGTTATAGGTGGTGAAGAAGACATCCACCGCAATTGGTCGGTCGGGGGCGTCAGGGTCATCGGTCACATCTCGCAAGGTTCGCGGCAACTCGCCCCTGACCGGTGACCTGTCCGTCCAGATGTTGATCGTAAACAGGACAAGACCGACAAACGCGCCGGTTTCGGCAATGACCAGCGGCAGCGAAAACCAAAGGGCATCTGTGTTCAGAGACGCTGTCCAGCGCCACCAGAGATACCATGCGCCAAACACAAGGCTAGACGTGGCAAGGAACTGCCATACGTGCAAATGCAGCCTTGTGTGCTGGCTGATGCGCCACGGCACCTGTCGTTCAAAGCGCGTTCGGTGGACACCTGCGGGGCCGCCGTCCTTAGTCTCCGAATTCGTTGATCTCATGACACGCGCTTCAAACCGACCAGAAGATTTTTCATTTGCATAAACTATGCTACTCAATCCCGAAAATACAGGGTTCTAACAGATGTTGCTCTGTAACTCGCGTTTGTTCGAGACGTAACTGCCACTTCTCCCATTGCTGTTCTTGGCCCCATGACTGGGACCGTTTAGAGCCGGGGTGCGATCGATGCTCCGGCTTGATCTTCTCGCGTTCGATCGCCTGACGATTTCTGCGTCTAGCTATCGAGTTAACGGGTCACAAACCGTCATAGTGTCCGTCATAGCAAGAAGTCGCCCTCAGTCAGGGCGCTCGCGCCTACAACTCGGATTTCGAAGTCTGCCCTTCCGTCGCCGTTGACGTCACCGCGAACAATGACCTCGCCACGGCCGGCCGTATACCACACGGAATTGGCTTGAGCCGTGGTGCCGCTGAACGCAAACATGTCTTCGCCGCTCCTGCGGCTGTTGGCATCTATCCCGCTCAGATCGATGTCATCGATGCCCGACACGAAGTCGTAGATCGTGTCGCGCTTGGTACCCACCGCACTCTCGTCCGTCGCGGCGAAGACGAAAACATCGCACACCCTGTCACCTGCGCCTCCATAAAGCTTGTCCTGGCCCGCACCGCCCACCAGAGTATCGGCTCCGGCGCGACCGTAGAGAAGATCGTTGCCCGCGTTGCCGAGGAGGATGTTGGCTCCACCGTCTCCGTAAAGCTTGTCGGCACCCAAGCCGCCCGCGACGTTCTCGATGCCCATGATGAGGTCGTTGCCGTAGCCCGTCGCCTGCACCGTGGTCCTCGCCAGATCGATGGTCGCGGCGACCGAGCTGGAGACGGAAAGCCAATCGATGCCTTCGCCTCCGTTCATCGTGTCGTCGCCGGCGTCCATAATAAAGCGGTCGTTACCGCCCTCGCCAATAAGCTGATCGTTGCCCAGGCCTCCGTCAAGAGCGTCATCGCCTTCGCCGCCCTTAACCATGTCATTCCCACCTCGGCCCGTGAGAACGTCATCGCCACTCTCGCCATACAGGGTGTTGTCGCCCTCGGTGCCAGAGAGCGTGTCACCACCAGAGCCGCCCCAGGCGTTCTCGATGTTCTGCAGCGTGTCGAAACCGTAGCCCGTATCCTGCGCCGTACTTACCGTTAGATCGATGGTGGCAGCGCTTGATCCGAGCACCCGCACCCAGTCGAGGCCGACTCCGCCGTCAAGAATGTCGTTGCCAGCATCCAAGAGTAGGGTGTCATCGCCGCCTCCCCCATTGAGCTTGTCATGGCCCAACCCTCCGTCGATAGTGTCGTGGCCAGCGTAGCCGTTGAGAACATCGTCGTTATCGGTCCCATTGAGGACGTCGTCTCGGGCGGTGCCCTCGAAAACGAAACTCGGCGGGGGTGCCACGAATTCGCCCAGATCACCCGGCCTTACGTCGCAGGCCGACACTGTGGCCACGACCGTCTCACCAGAATAGGCACCAGCCCAATACTCAAGTGACGGATCCACGCACCACAGGTTAGTGAAGCCCTTCATCTCGCCGGACGTCCAGACCCCGCCCATGTCGCTGGCGTCGAAGCGTCCCACCACGGCTCCGTCCACAAGGAAAATCGCCTCGGAGGCGGTCACGACGATGTCGTAAGTGTGGAGCCCCTCGGTCGCGTCGAACCCTAGGTCCACGATGACCGGCTTCCAGTCATTCAGTTCCTCGAGGCTGATCTTCTTGGTCTGACCGCTCGCATCCACGTATTCCATGTGGATGTTGAGCCGGACCTTCGTGATGTCGATGTCGCCGTCCCGGTCGAAGTCCCCGGCGTCACAACCCAAGAACTCCATGTCGAACTCAATCCAGGGCTGGTTGAAGTGATCGGCCCGGTAGGCGAAGAGACCATAGACGGTCCCGCTAACCAACTCCGGCACCTGCGTGGTCCAGGTCCAGGTGCCGGTGGCGGCGGTCTCGATGGAGGCGACCTCGCCACCGATAAAGGGGCGTGTCGAGCCCGCAGGGGCAGCGCCGAGCTTGAGCTCCACAGCGCCCGACGAGTTGATGTATGCGTTGTCCGTAGACCAGGCCATGTTACTGGTCTGGCCCGCATTCCAATGGGAGACGTACCAGGCCTCGGGCGCGGTAGTCTCGTCCGGATAAATCAGGTCGATCGACAGGCTCGTGTTGGTGCTGATCGGCATGTTATCCTCCGAAAGAAAGGCTAGGCGCGGTTCAATAGCGCGCGTCGTGTCCGCAAGCGGACAGTTGGAAATCAAGAGCCTGTTGACCCGCACATCTGGACTTTAGTGCGGTTTTAGTTCGTCGTGTACTAGGGATGATGGACTGGCCTTCTGGCTGAGGCCAAGATGAGCCTGTTGAGCAACGATCCCGAGGTAGTGTGACCAAACTTAGGCTTGAATATGTCAGAAGCCGGACTTGGGCCTTAAGAGCGAACGGGTCTTCCGGGTAGTCGCATGAGCAGGTGTCGGAAATTGTCGTAGTCGTTTCCACAACTGATTCCGCTTTTTATGTTTCATTTTAAAACAATGGGTTATATTCTCGGAGCCCAGAGAAGGTTCGACGGCAGTCGCGTTCCCTCCGCCAGTTACCACACCCACTAAAGCTGCAAGCCGTTATAAACAAAGTCAAAACTTTTTGACTTTGCCTGTATTCACGCGTGCATCTAATTTTTGCTATACATTTTGAACTACATTTTGCTTTACAGTATGCGCCCAGACGAGCATTGTCGATTTCTCAGTGCGAGGTCGGCGACGTCATGGCAATCAAGAAGCGTGGTAAAACCCAGTATCTTTATAGGCGGGTGCCCAAGCGCTACGCGGCTGTAGAGCCCCGTCAGTTTGTGTGGGTAAGTCTGCACACTGACTCGGAGGCGCTTGCGGCCACCAAGGAGGTGACAGCTTGGGCCAACATGGTCGAAGGATGGGAAGCGCTTCTCGCGGGCGACAGCAGTGATGCTGAGACGAGGTTTGCAGCCGCTCGGGAGCTGGCCTCTGCCCGCGGCTTCCGGTTTATGAAAGTGGCTGATGTCGCAAAATTGGAACGCGAGGAACTGCTCACTCGAATTGAGGCGGTGCCGCAGACAAGATCAGGCCCGAATTTGATCGAGGCGGCGGCCATTCTTGGCGGAGCCGTTGAGCCAGGGATTACGGTAAGCAAGGCGCTGGAGCTTTACTGGACGCTCGCCAAGGATAAAACCTTCGGCAAGAGCGAGGATCAGCTGCGACGCTGGAAAAACCCCCGAGTGAAGGCGGTGAACAACTTCGTTGATCTCATCGGCGACAAGGCCCTTGCCAAGATCACGGGCGATGACATGCTTGATTTCCGCAATTGGTGGATGGAGCGGATAGAGCTTGAGGATCTGACCGCCAACAGCGGCAACAAGGATCTCGTTCACCTAGGGGACATTTTCAAGACGGTGAACCGGCTGAAGCGGCTGGGCCTTGTGTTGCCGCTATCCGATCTGGCGATCAAAGAAGGCGAGCAACGTCAGCGGCCACCGTTTTCCGTGGAGTGGATCAAGGAGAAGATCTTGGCACCCGGCGCTCTGGGCGGCTTGAATACCGAGGCACGCTGCATCGTGTTGGGTATGGTGAACACCGGCTACCGCCCAAGTGAGGGCGCGGGATTGCTGGGCGCACATATCAACTTGGCGGCGAAGGTGCCGCATATCTCGATCGAGCCTGTCGGCCGCCAGCTGAAAAGCAAGCACGCCAAGCGCGTGATCCCGCTTACTGGGGTCAGTTTGGAGGCATTTCGTGATTGTCCTGAGGGCTTTCCGCGCTATCGCGACAACCCCTCCCTGTCAGCGACGGTCAACAAGTTCATGCGTGAAAACGGGCTGATGGAGACACCTGGCCACACGCTCTACAGCCTCAGGCACGCATTCGAGGACCGGATGTTGGCGGCAGGCGTTGATGAACGGATCCGTCGTGATTTGTTTGGTCATGCTTTGGGCAGAGAACGTTACGGCCAGGGCGCCACGTTGGAGCACCTGCACAAGGTCGTTCAGACCATCGCCCTCTGACGCGCAATCAGACGCGCCCGCGTGATCGCGTCACCCATCGACTGGTCCAAGGCAATCTCGACCTCTAAGCGTTCGAAAAGCGGAAGATAGACGGGATCAGCATCTACCAACTTCGCCACCTTCAGCAAAGCTGCGCGCAGCCGTTCGATTTCGATATCCCGCTGTTTCGCCGACTTGCTGATCATAGTCTCTTCTGGTCCTAAGTCGCGCCAACCTCGCGTTCCTGTGGAATGAGGTTGGCATAAAGTGATGCAGATATCATATCTATATTATTACCTTGACACAAGGCGGATAATACGGCTATAAGAGCGACATCACTAAATGCAGAGCGAGAGGCACGACGATGAGCACCAACAACCACATCCCCTACACTTGGGCCGAGATCGAGGATCAGCTACGCGTGGCGATCATGTGCCAAGCCTCTATCCTCGACTACACCGGTCCGAAAACCAGCGGTTTTGCACAACAATACCTTGGGGGAGACCCTAGCGAGGAGATCGAAAACCTAGGCGGCACCGCCATCAAGATTGAACAATACGGTCTCTACGACTATGCACGCGCCGCTTACGCGTATGCCTACCAACTTGATGGGCTGGAAATGGCATCCGATGAGACACATTATGAATTGGCATGCGGCGTGCTGAACGGCTTCCCGCAGACAGATTTGCATGGCGAGCCTTCGCCGTTCTGCAAGCTCAACGACTTCCCTCTGCGCCGCATGTTTGAAACATTTCTGGCAAGATGGGAACTCTACGAATTCGAGGATTGGAGCGGCGTGTCGGTGCGCGCGTTGTCATTGCTCTCCAATATGACGGTCCCGGCGGTCCGCACGTCTCTGAGCAAAGAGGGATTTAAGTTGGAGTTTGCGGCGCGCGAAGGCACCCGACGCGATGACGATAAAGCTTTGACCCTGAACCCGAAGGACGCGCTCAGCTGGCTGTCACGACGGCGCGGCTTTACTGCGAACCGCAACGCTGAAACACGCGATGTCGCAAGCGTCGCCACCGAGATCTTTGCCAACCCGGATCTGAGCTTCGACACAGCCCTGCAACGCGCAATGACCGTCCTGCGGGTCGACGCAAACGCTTTGGCGGATGTGACGCAGCGAACTGCTCAGTGGGTTGAAACGTTGCGCAAAGGCGGATCCGCTGAGATTGACGTCGTTGCCCTACGGGCGATGGCGCGCGCTTTGAATGCACCTGAGCCGGAATTTGTGGCCCGGGCCGTGAAGCACTTGATTGGGCTCGATCTCACAGAGTCATCACCCGCAAGCGCCTA
>JBKJTI010000330.1:0-17875 GCA_046590425.1 Cypionkella sp.
GAAGTTGTGAAGCGCGGGGCGCAGGGTTTGGCGGTAGGCACGCCCTTGGCGCTGTTGGCGGGGATCACGGCGGGGGCGGTGGCATTGCTGCCCTTTGCCTCGGCTGCGGCAATCCGCGTCAACCTGCGCTGAGATGGCTGTGCTAGGTTTGCTAATATGAGGATGACGATGTCGATCTGGGAATATGCGAACCCGAAGCGGTTCATGCAGACCTCTGGCCTGCTGCTGCCTTGGGTGACCGGGGCGGCGGTGCTGTGCCTTGTGGTCGGGCTGGTTTGGGGGGCGTTTTTCACCCCGGACGCGGATAAATTCGGCTCGACCGTAAAGATCATCTATCTGCATGTTCCCGCGGCGATGATGGCGATTTCGGCCTGGATGATGATGTTGGTGACCTCACTGATCTGGCTGGTGCGGCGCCACCATGTCAGCGCTTTGTCGGCCAAGGCAGCGGCCCCGATCGGGCTGACGTTTACGCTGATCGGTCTGGTGACCGGGGCGATCTGGGGCCAGCCGATGTGGGGAACGTGGTGGGCCTGGGACCCTCGGCTGACCTCGTTTCTGATCTTGGCGCTGTTTTATCTCGGCTATATTGCGTTGTGGGAGGCGGTGGAGGATCCGGATACGGCGGCCGATCTGACTTCTGTTCTGTGCATCGTGGGCTCGGTCTTCGCGTTCCTGTCACGCTATGCGGTGCTTTTCTGGAACCAGGGGCTGCATCAGGGTGCGAGCCTGTCTCTGGACCGCGAGGAGCATGTCTCGGATGTGTATTCCTCACCGCTTTACGTCTGCATCGCGGGCTTTATCCTGCTGTTCGTGACGCTGGTATTGCTGCGCACCCGTACTGAAATTCGGGCACGTCGGTTGCAGGCGTTGCTGGCACGGGAGCGGTTGGCATGATGGAACTGGGCAAATATGCAGCGGCGGTGATCGGGTCTTATGCGGCTTCGGTGGTGCTGATCGTCGTGCTGGTGGCACTGTCGATCTGGAAAGGCGCTCGGGTAAAGCAGGCTTTGGCGGATGTGGAAGCGCGCGCAGAGACGGCAAAAGCGGAGAAGAAAAGTGGCTAAATGGCTGATGTTTGTGCCGCCTGTGTTGTTCGCGGGGCTGGCGGTGATGTTCTATGTCGGTATGCAGCGCAGTGATCCGCAGAACCTGCCCTCGGTATTCATCGACAAGCAGGCGCCGAGCCTGAACGCCGGAGTTTTGCCAGGGTTTCCGGTGCTGACCGATGCGGATTTGCGCACCGGAAAGGTGACCGTGGTGAATTTCTGGGCCAGCTGGTGCCCGCCCTGTCGCGCCGAGCATCCGACGCTCAAGGCGCTGGCGGCGGAGGGTATTCATGTGGTCGGCGTCAATATGATGGACCGCCCCGATGACGCGGCGGCGTTTCTGGCAGCGGACGGCAATCCGTTTGCAGCGATTGCCTTTGACCCCAAGGGCAAGACGCGGCTGGACTGGGGGGTGACGGCCCCACCCGAGACCTTCATTTTGCGCGGCGATGGCACGGTGGCTTACAAGTTCATTGGGCCGATGGTCGGCGATGATTACGTGCAACGTTTCCGCCCAGAGTTGGACAAGGCGCTTGAAGAATGAGCGCCCGTTGGGGGATGCTTATGGCGGCCCTTCTGGCGGCTGGTCCTGCCACCGCAAAACCCGGCACGCCGGGACCGGGTTATTTCACGGGCAGTTACGAGCGCATAGGCCGACTGGGCGGCGGCATCGCGGCCTTGCAAAATGACCGGGTGACGATTGTGCCTGATGGCCAAGGCCTGGTGATCGCGGGATGCACAGGGGCCGCGCTGACCATGGGTTTTGGCCCGGCCTTTGAGATCACCAATCTGATGACGGGCAGCCAAGCCGGGGTCACGGTGGAGTGTCTGTTCCACAACAACGGCTACAATCGCCCGATCCTGACCTGCCGCGCAGCCGACGGTGCCGCGTTCACGCTGTGGCCGCTGCCCGCCGGTGCAGTCAGTTGCGGTGGCTGATCAGCGTGCCTGTCTTCATCGTAAGACCACATTCACGCCAAGTTCTGCGCGATTTTCGATCCTCGCGTCAGACGAACGCAAAGGTTCAGGCGAGCAGCATTGCAAACCCGATCAGCAGACACAGGCAGACCTCTCCCATCGGCAGGGCTTGCAGTAGCGGCGCGGACAAACGGTTGGCTGGTTTTGGCGGGGCGAGCGGGGGAAAGCGTTCGGGCATAAGCAGGTCATTCTGAGGATATCTGCTCAGAATGACGATAAGAACTTAACAAGAACATAAGGCCAGAGCTGTGCAACGTGGCTGTTTTAGAAACAGAGTGTTGCGCATCATGGCAATATCACCAGTCAATCCTTTGCAGCCTCGATCAGCCGAGGAAGCTGTAGAACAGCAGCGCCCAGACCGCCGCTCCCCCACCAATGCAGGGTAAGATCCACCAGCTTTTGCGGCTGGGCTCACCCTCATCGTCGTCTGGCCTAGGCACTTGTGTAGCTGCGTGGCTCGACCACCGGACTGGTGTTCTTGATGGCGCGGGCGACGATGGATTTTGCGATATGGCCGACAAGGAATTTGCGGGCAGGTGGCATGACATGATGGGCCTCCTCGGTGCACAGATCGGGGAACAGCGCGACGATTTCCATCCGGTCATTGGCCGACATTGCAGACACGCCGACCGGACCGATGAAGAACGATTCGGTGGCAGCGCCGTTGGAAATCAGCAGCTCATGGCTGTCGAGCAGGATGTGGAAATAGGTCACTGGGGCATCGGTTTCGACCACCGAGACGCCTTCGACCGACAGCAGATGTTTGGCGGCGGCCAGCACTTCACGCGCGCCAACCATCCGTAGGGCGACCTGCGAACGGATCAGGCAGCGGTGCTGCGGCGAAACCTCCAGCGGGCGCAGCGGCAGGTCGTTGCCCAAGGCCCCAATTTCAAAGCGGATCGGGCGCAGTTGTGGCGCAAGTTGCAGCTGCCGCACAGAAAGCGTGCGGCTGCCGATCCAGCGGATCGGGCGAAAGCCATTGTCGACCGTCAGCACATCATCCCCGATGCGCAGTTTTTCAACGGCAATCTCGCCCCTGCGGGTCATGATCATGGTGCCCGCCGTGAAGCAGGGCACGAAGGGCACCGTGCCGCCCGCAGTCAGGTTCATCGTCAGCAGGGCGTTGTTTTGCACAAACTGCAGAGGATTGGCGAGAATCGCATTGACCGCAGGCCGCAGCAGCACCGGAATGGCCCCGCTGAGGGCGGCAGCAAGCTGAGTGGCGAGCGCGTCAAGCAGCGCGGCAGGGTCGGCATCAGAGCCATCGGCGTTGTAGAAATGCAGCATCTGGGTGCCATCGATATCCAGCAAAGCGGTGCGCACCGGAGTGCTCAGCTGAATGTTCGCCAGCGTGATGCCCAAGATCGTGACCTTGACCCCGGCATAGGACAGCCCGGTGCCGAGCAAGGCCGCCGGATCGCCGCCGATTGTCGCGGGTTCACCCGCGTTCCACGCGCCATTGGTCGGTGTTGAATCGTCAAACGTGACCGTGGCAGAGGTCGAGATGTCAAAATTGGTAAAGCTGATGATCTGGGTCGAGCCCAAGGTGATCAATGCGCCCTCATTTTGATAAAGCTCGATATCTCTGGTGCGGTCGGGCATGGCGGCATCTCCTCGGGCGAAGGCGGCAAAACGCCTTGGGGTTGAGTGAGTCTCTGGTAACTATATAAGATATATGCCGATGGAATCAAATAACAACCCATGCGTTTTAGTGGAAAACTAAAGGTTGTATTTATGGATGATATTGCATTTTCTGCCTCAGTCGATGGCGGGGACATTCCGCGAAATTCGCGGCTGTGCGGGCGTCACATAATATGTATGTTTATCGGCGGGTTGGCTTTGGGCTTGGGTCAAGCGCAGGCGGATGTGCACGTCTGATGTCGGCAGTTCTTCAGTCCAACCTCATGCGTTGGTTTCGGCTTGGAAATTCAGCGTTTCTAAATCCGCACCAATAACCCGAATATTGTGCCGTATTTGCAGCAGTCCTAATGGAACAAGCACCCCGGAGGGTGCTTGTTGGAATAAACAATCTAAGGTTGATTTTCGGGCTTACCGCGACGCCAGATCGCGCAGAACGTAGTGCAACACGCCACCGTGTTCGACGTATTCAATCTCGATCTCGGTGTCGATCCGGCACTTGATGGCGATGGTTTTGACAGTGCCATCGCCGTAAGTGATCGTGCAGGGCACGGTGGACAGTGGCTTCAGATCGCCCGCCAACCCGTCGATGCTGACCAATTCGTCGCCCTTCAGGCCCAGTGTCTTGCGGGTCATGCCTTCGGTGAACTCGAACGGGATCACCCCCATGCCGACGAGGTTGGAGCGGTGGATCCGCTCGAAGCTCTCGGCGATCACGGCTTTGACGCCCAGAAGCGCTGTGCCTTTGGCGGCCCAATCGCGCGACGACCCTGCGCCGTATTCGATGCCGCCGAAGATTACCAGAGGCGTGCCCGCCTCTTGATAGGCCATCGAGGCATCGAAAATGCTGGTCTGCACGCCGTCCGGGCCTTTGGTGTAGCCGCCTTCAACTCCCGTTCCATCAGGATTGGCCAGCATCTCATTCTTGATGCGGATGTTGGCGAAAGTGCCACGCATCATCACTTCATGGTTGCCACGCCGCGCGCCGTAGGAGTTGAACTCGGATACCGGAACTTGCCGTTCGGTCAGGTACTTACCCGCTGGAGTTCCAGCTTTGAACGAACCAGCAGGCGAGATGTGGTCGGTGGTGATCATGTCGCCCAACAAAGCCAGCACGCGGGCGTTGTGGATGTTGCTGATCACGCCCGGCTTCTTTGCCATGCCGCGGAAATACGGCGGGTTCTGGATGTAGGTCGAGGTTGGCGGCCAGTCGTAAGTTTCCGAATCCGTGACCTTCACCGCTTGCCATTTTTCATCGCCCTTGAACACATCGGCGTATTTCTTCTGGAACGCGGCGCGGGTGACGGTGGCTTCGACAAGGTCAGAGATTTCCTTGTTGGTTGGCCAGACGTCTTTGAGGTAAACCGGGCCGTTGGTGCCCATGCCGAGCGGTTCGGTGGTGATGTCGATGTTCATATCACCTGCAAGCGCGTAGGCGACAACCAGCGGCGGTGAGGCCAGATAGTTGGCGCGCACGTCGGGGCTGATGCGGCCTTCAAAGTTGCGGTTGCCGGACAGAACTGCGGTGGCGACCAGATCGCCCTCGGTGATGGCTGCCGAAATCGCCGGATCCAGCGGGCCAGAGTTGCCGATACAAGTGGTGCAGCCGTAGCCGACAAGGTTGAAGCCCACCGCGTCGAGGTCTTCTTGCAGATTGGCGGCGTTGAGGTATTCCGACACGACTTGCGACCCGGGGGCGAGCGAGGTTTTCACCCAAGGCTTGGATTTCAGACCCAAAGCGCGTGCTTTACGGGCAACTAACCCTGCGCCGATCATCACATAGGGGTTCGAGGTGTTGGTGCAGGAGGTGATCGAGGCGATCACGACCTTACCGGAAGACATAGTGAAATCATGGTCCTTCACCGCCACTTCGGTGCCCAGCGGGCGCTTGAACGAAGCGGCCATCTCGGTGGCGAACGAGGCTTTCGCATCGGTCAGTGGCAGATAATCTTGCGGGCGTTTCGGGCCGGAAATTGCCGGAACAATCGTGCCCATGTCCAGCGCAAGCGTGCTGGTGTAGATCGGATCGTAGCTGGCGTCGCGCCACATGCCGTTGGCTTTGGCATAAGCCTCAACCAGAGCAATGCGGCCTTCGTCGCGCCCCGTATTGCGCAGATAGCGGATGGTCTCATTGTCGATCGGGAAGAAGCCACAGGTAGCGCCGTATTCCGGTGCCATGTTGGCGATGGTGGCCCGGTCAGCCAGCGGCAGACGGTCCAGCCCTTCGCCATAGAATTCGACGAATTTGTTGACCACGCCATGCTTGCGTAGCATCTGCACAACCTTCAGCACCAAATCGGTGGCAGTGGTGCCTTCGATCATCTCGCCGGTCAACTTGAAGCCGACGACTTCCGGGATCAGCATCGAAACCGGCTGGCCGAGCATGGCTGCTTCGGCCTCAATCCCGCCGACGCCCCAGCCCAGCACAGCCAGACCATTGACCATCGTGGTGTGGCTGTCGGTGCCGACCAGAGTATCCGGGTAGGCCACCATATTGCCGTCCTGATCGGTATCGGTCCACACCGTCTGCGCCAGGTATTCAAGGTTAACTTGGTGACAAATGCCAGTTCCCGGAGGCACAACGCGGAAGTTGTTAAACGCGTTCTGGCCCCATTTCAGGAAGACATAACGCTCCATGTTCCGCTCGTATTCGCGGTCGACGTTGGCTTGGAATGCGCGCGGGGTGCCGTATTCGTCGATCATCACCGAGTGGTCGATGACCAGATCTACCGGGGCAAGCGGGTTGATGCGCTGCGCATCGCCACCCAAACCCTTGATGCCATCGCGCATTGCGGCCAAGTCAACCACTGCCGGAACCCCGGTGAAATCCTGCATCAGCACGCGGGCAGGGCGGTAAGCGATTTCGCGCGGGTTCTTGCCTGCCAGTTTTCCCCAATCGGAAAACGCCTTGATGTCGTCGACCGAAACGGTCTTGCCGTCTTCAAAGCGCAACATATTCTCCAGCACCACTTTCAACGCGGCGGGAAGCTTGGAAAACTCGCCCAAGCCAGCGGCTTCGGCGGCAGGGATCGAGTAATACGAAACGCTTTGTCCGCCAGCGGTCAAAGTTTTGCGGGTTTTGCTGCTGTCGTGTCCAACGGTGACGGTCATGTGGCCTCCTGCGGTTGACGGATTGCTTTGGCTTTGCCCTAAGGGCGCGCACGGTGCAAGGGAATCATCTTTGGTCCTGCATGGATTGTATGCAATGGTATGCCGAAAATCCAGTGTGGAATTGGGGACGTGGCTTGGTTTGAACGGCATCCTTGGAACGGTTGTGTGACTATCCTGTTATGTCGGCTCGCAAAACCTTGATTGGCGGGGGCGTATTCGCATCATGTAGAACAAAAACACGGGCCAGAGATCGGAAAACACCATGTCGCACCAAATTTTCAGCACTAAAGGGATGGGTTTGATCGGCAGCATGATGCTGTGCGCTTCTGCAGCCTTGGCCGAATCCGAGCAGGGGGTGGTGGTGGAGCTTTACACCTCGCAGGGTTGCTCCTCTTGCCCGCCTGCTGACGCTTTGATGGCCAAGCTGGCGCAGATGCCGGGGGTGATCGGGTTGTCGCTGCATGTCGACTACTGGGATTACATTGGCTGGACCGACACCTTCGGCCAGGCGAGTTTCACCGAGCGGCAGAAAGCCTATGCCCATGCGTCGGGGGAAAAGATGATTTACACGCCGCAAATGATCGTGGCCGGTGGCGCGCGGGTGGCGGGCAACCAGCCGAGCGAAGTGGCGGCGGCTTTGGCGGCGGTCAAACCCAGCCCGGTGACGCTGACCTTGGCACGGCAGGGCGGCGATCTGGTGATCAACGCCAGCACCACCCAAGCCTTGACCAGCCCGGTGATCGTGCAACTGGTGCACTACACCGACCACGCCGAAGTGGCTATCGAGCGTGGCGAAAACTCCGGGTTGAAAGTGGTCTACAACAACATTGTGACGTCTTGGCAGAAGGTGGGCGATTGGTCTGGGGTGGAGCCTTTGCAACTGGTGACGGCAGCCGGTGGTGGCCCGGTGGTGGTGATCATGCAATCGCGTGCACCCGATGGCGTTGGCCCTGCGCAGATTGTCGCTGCTGCCCGACTGAAGTGATTGCCGCCAGCGGCGGATTCCTCCAGAATCCGCGGCTCAACGCCAGCGGCGGTGAATCCAGAACCATTGGCCGGGATAGGCTTTGACACGGGCCTCCAGGCTGCGGGTCAGGGCGGTGGTCATTTCCAGCGGCGTGGTGTGCGGGATCGGGGCTTCCAGATCGACCGCAAAGCTTAGGCCGTCGGGCTGGCGGGTGGCATAAAACGGGATCAGATCGGCTTTGTAGCGCAGGGCAAGCTCGGCTGCGGACAAAGCGGTGCGGGCGGGTTCGCCGAGAAAGTCGATGGAATCGCTGCCGGCGCGCTGATCGAACAGCAGAACCAACAGCCCGCCCGCCTTCAGATGTTTCACAAAACCGGTGGTGCCCGCGCGACCCTGCGGAAAGATCGGGCCGCCAAAGGCCTGCATGGTGCGGACGTAATGTGCGTTGAAATAGCTGTTCGACATCGGGCGATAGAGGCCGCCGATGGTATAGCCCTGCGCCACAAGGCAGGCGCGGGCGGCCTCATAATTGCCGAAATGCCCCGAGACAAGGATCACAGCGCGGCCCTCCGCATGTGCTTTCGCCAAAGCCGCGACGCCCGGCCCCTGCGGGATCAGCTGCGACTGTCGGGCCAGAAATCCGACCGTCGAATAGTTTTCAATCAGCGTTCTGCCTGCATTATCAAGCGCTTCTGAGGCAATCTTCCGACGTTGCGTTAAGTCCATTTCCGGCCAGATCAGCGCCAGATTGTCCATCGCCCGCTGCCGGTAGCCCGCGATACCGCCCACCGGACCGCGCAGTATTGCGCCCAGCAGCGGCACACGCCAGCGATAGGGCAGCGCCAAGCCCAAGCCGATCAGGCCGCGCACCACAAGGTTTTGCGCGAAGGCAAGGGGCTGGAAGGCGGACTCGGACATAGGTTAACGCTTGATCGTTTCGCGATGCCAGACATAAAGCCCGGACCCCGCGATCACAAGCGCGCCGATGATCGTCCATGCGTCCGGATATTCGCCAAAAAATGCGATGCCGAACAGGGTGGCATAAAGGATGCCAAGATAGGAAAACGGCGCAATCGCCGAAGCTTCGGCCATCGAAAACGCCCGGATCAGGCAGAATTGCGCGGCGGTGCCCAAGCAGCCAAGCGCCGCAAAGCGCGGCAAATCGGCGAGATGTATCGGTTGCCAGACGAAACTCACCGCAATGCTGGTCGCCACCGCGCCAAACAAAGCCGCATGCAGCATCGAAGTGGCGGGGCCTTCTTTCTGTCCGACCAGCCGGGTCAGTAGCGCCGAAGCGGCGTAGCAGACGGCACAAGCCAGCGGCAGCAAAGCGGCAGGCGTGAACAGGCCCGCGCCCGGTCGGATGATGATCAGCGCCCCGATCATCGCCACCACAACCCCGGCAATCCGGCGCGGACCCAGCTTTTCGCCCAAGAATAGCGCCGCCCCGAGCGTGATCAGCAGGGGGCTCATATCCGCCAATGCTGTGGCTTCGGCCAGACCGATATAGCCAAGGCTAAGGAAAAACAGCGCTGTGGTCGCCAGTTGGAAGCTGGAACGCGCAAGGTGCAGCCACGGATAGGGCGTGCGCAGAGTAGGGCCCACGCGTTTGGGGCCAAGGATGATCAGCACCAGCAGCACCTGTCCGATAAACCGCGCCCAAACGACTTGGGCTGTGGGATAGCTGTGCAGCAGGGCCTTGGCCACAGCGTCCATCGTGCTGAACATCGCCACGCCCAGCATCAGCATCAGGATCCCCTTGCGGGTGGCGGCGGCTGTGGGCAGAATTTTGATCGCGGGCATGCGCCGGACCCTAAGCGGGCGGCTGCAGGGCAGCAAGCCCCCGACTCGAAGATCGCCCAATTTCTGGGTTATTCTTCGTCTTGGATCAGCACCAGGTCCCCCGCAGCCTCCAACTGACGCACGGCGGTTATGATCTGGTTCATCGCATCTTCCGCATCCTTTTCCTTCACCCTACCGCGCGCGGCCATTTCTTCGCGCAACCCCTGAGCCATGCGCTGCGACATGTTTGACAGGATGAACTCGGCGGAAACCTCCAATTCGGGGACGCCAGTGCTGGCGGCAAGAGCTGTGACCAGTTGCGCTTGATCGACGATGCGGATCAGCTTGGGCACATCGCGGCCCAAAACCCGCTGGGGCAGATGCACGAAGGTGAAAATCGCTCTGCGCACTTGCTGGGCAAAGCCTGCATCGGTCTCATCCAGCCCCTTTAGCACATCCTCGCGCGTGAGCGCGGGCGAGACGTTCAGGATCGCGCCGACTCGTTCGACGGGGTTTGAGTGAAAGGCGCGCAACGGCTGTGATTCCAACTGCCCCGCCAGCGAAATCCCGATCCTGCGCACGGTGTCGGGGTCTACATTGCCGGTTTGCGACACCGCATAGGCCACCCGACGCGCCTTCTCCCCCGGAAGTTTCCCCAGCAATTCCGCTGCTTTAGTGACGGGAAGTTTGGACAGCATCACCGCGCCCACTTCAATGCTCTCCTCCTCCAGGACCGGAAGCAGGCTTTGCACCGACATCGCCGTCAACCGCTCCCACGGATCGGAGGACGCGTTGCTGGCCGCCATTCGTCGCAAGCGGCTGGCGGCATTGGCCGAGATATGGCCGTCCATCATCGCCAAAGCCGCCTCGATCCCGCCGGGGAAGGACAGGCCGACCTGATCCAACTCACTGATGAATTCTTCGATGACAGCCGCCAGGGTGCGCCGATCCACCGAGCGCATCAGGCTCATCTGCTCGGCCAAAGCCGCCTGCATCTGATCGGGAAGCTTGGCCAGAGGCAGGCTGCCGCCTTCGGCCAGCAAAAACTGCACAATGATCGCGGCTTTTTGCCTGGGGTTGGGCGGACGCGGCTGGGCGTTCGGTGCCGCAACCGCGCGCTGCACTGGAGTGATCCGCGCCAGAACTGCCGGTTCGCCTGCCATATCTATCCCCTGATCCATTCTGGTTCAGGAGTAGAATGACCGCTTCAGGTTAAGGCGGATTTAACCGCCAAACACCCGCTTGAAAATCGTATCGACGTGTTTGGTGTGATAGCCGATGTCGAATTTTTCCTCGATCTCGGCAGGGCTTAGCGCAGAGGTGACTTCGGGATCGGCCAACAGTTCGGTCTTGAAGTCCGCACCATGTTCCCAAACTTTCATCGCGTTGCGCTGCACAAGGCGGTAGCTGTCCTCGCGGCTTACTCCGGCTTGTGTCAGTGCCAAAAGCACGCGCTGGCTCATCACCAGACCCCGGAATTTGTTCATGTTGCGCAGCATGTTTTCGGGGTAGATCACCAGCTTTTCAACCAAGCCACCAAGGCGGTGCAGCGCGAAATCAAGCGTGATGGTGGTATCAGGGCCGATGGCACGCTCGACGCTGGAATGGCTGATATCCCGCTCATGCCACAGGGCGACATTCTCCAAAGCCGGGATCACGGACATCCGTACAAGACGCGCGAGGCCGGTGAGATTCTCGCTGAGAACCGGGTTGCGCTTGTGCGGCATGGCGCTGGAGCCTTTTTGACCAGGCGAGAAAAACTCTTCCGCCTCAAGCACTTCGGTGCGCTGCATGTGGCGGATTTCGATGGCGATGTTCTCGATGCTGGAGGCGATCACCGCCAGCACCGCAAAATACATCGCATGGCGGTCGCGAGGGATGACTTGAGTGGAGATCGGCTCGGGGGTCAGGCCCAACTGGGCGCAGACATGTTCTTCGACGGAAGGGTCGATGTTGGCGAAGGTGCCGACAGCGCCGGAAATCGCCCCGGTGGCGATCTCGGCGCGGGCGGTCAGCAGGCGGGTGCGGTTGCGGGCCATTTCGGCGTAGAACCGCGCGAAGGTCAGGCCCATCGTGGTGGGTTCGGCGTGGATGCCGTGGCTGCGGCCAATGCGGACTGAGTTTTTATGCTCGAACGCGCGGGTTTTCAGGGCGGCGAGGACGCGGTCCATGCCGACCAACAGCAGGTCGGTGGCGCGGACGAGTTGTAGGTTGAACGTGGTATCGAGCACGTCAGAGGAAGTCATGCCTTGGTGGACGAAGCGGGCTTCTTCGGCACCGATATGTTCGGCAAGGTGGGTCAGGAAGGCGATCACGTCGTGTTTGGTGACGGCTTCGATCTCATCAATTCTCGCGACATCAAAGGTCACATCCTTGGCTTTCCAGACGGCGGCGGCGCTTTCATGCGGGATCACCCCGATGGCTGCGAGGGCGTCACAGGCGTGGGCTTCGATTTCAAACCAGATGCGGAATTTGGTTTCGGGCGACCAGAGGGCGACCATCTCGGGGCGGGAATAGCGTGGGATCATCGGGGCCTCCGGGCAGCTTTGGTAGGGAATAAGGCGCTTTAGACCGGGTGCGCGGAAAGGGCAAGCGTGGGGTGGGTGTCCACGCGTGGCGGAGGGTGTGATGAATGTGAAATCAATGGGTTAGAGGTGTGTAGTTTACAATCTGTTAGCCAAGAATCCGTCGCTCGGCCTGATAGCCAAAGTGGGTGGGCTGTGGCAGACTGACCACAGCCAACTTGCCAAAACGGAGGGGATGAGGATGGAGACGGTTCAGGGGCGCGACGTGACAATCGTATTTGACGGCAAACGCTGCGTACATTCGCGCAACTGCGTGCTGAGCCATCCTGAGGTTTTCGTGCCGAATGTGCAGGGCGAGTGGATTTAACCGGATGCGGCCTCGGCGGCGGAAGTGGTGCGGATCGGGCAGGATTGTCCGTATGGGCGCGATCCGGGTGTTGTGGAACGCGGGCGCTGTGGGGTCGGATGCGCCGCCGGTGGTGAACACCTTGCGGGTGCGCGAGAATGGGCCGTTGGCACTGGAGGCGCCGATCCTGCTGCGCGGTGTGGCGCTGGAGGGCCCGCGCGCAACCTTGTGCCGCTGTTGCGCTTCGGCCAACAAGCCGTTTTGCGATGGCAGTCATACGGCGGCGGGATTTACGGCGACTGGTGAGCCTGCTGTGAAGGAGTCGCAGGCTTTGGCGCTGCGCGATGGGGCGGTGGATGTGCAGCCTTTGCCGAATGGGCCGCTGAAAGTTGTCGGCAATCTGGAAGTGGTTTCGGGCACCGGGCATACGGTGAACCGGGTGACACAAGCGTTTTTGTGCCGCTGCGTTCACTCGGCCAACAAGCCCTATTGCGACGGCAGTCACAAGGCGGCGGGGTTTGTGGCGGAGTAAGGCTGCGTAGACCGTGGTTCTTGCCTGATTTGGCCGCAGACAAATCTGGCCGCGCCTGACTGCCCTGAGGCAGGCGCGTTACCGCGCCAGCCAGTCAAGGCGCGGCCAGATTATCGAGCGGTGGTTTGGGGCCCAACACCCCTTGCTCAACGGCCTTCCGCCTTATGAGCAACGAACCTACAAACTCTGCCCCGCAGAGTTTGTTGACGGTTCGGGCCTTTCCGGCTTAGCGCCCCATCAGGGCAGTATCGAAGGGGTATTTCGTCAGATTCTCAAACCCGGTTTCGGTGATCAGCACCTGATCTTCCAGTTTGATCGAGAAATCGCCGCCTTCGGGCGACACCAGCGCCTCGACACACAGCGTCATGCCGGGTTCTAACGCCACCTCGAAGGCTCCATCCACATGGGCGTCGGGGTAGGGCACGAAGGGCCATTCATCGCAAAGGCCAACGCCGTGCATTTTGCAGGAGTATTTCTGGCGCTGGTATTGGTCGCCCAAGGTATGGCCGCCGTGGGTCAACTCGCGGATGGTGACGCCGGGTTTCAACATCTGCATGTTTTCTTGGATATGGTCCATCGCATGGCCCATCGCCGAGATCATATCGGGGCGGGGGGCTTTATCGCCGACCCACCATGTGCGGCTGATGTCGATGCAAATGCCGTAAGAGCCGATCAGATCAGTGTCAAACGCGACGATTTCATTGTTCTGCACGATACGCGGGCCACATTCCTGAAACCACGGATTGGTGCGCGGGCCAGAGGCAAGCAGGCGGGTTTCGATCCATTCGCCGCCACGACGGATATTGCCTTTGTGCAGCTCGGCCCAGATGTCGTCTTCGGACATATTACCAAGTGGTATGCCCGTACGGGTCGCGGCTTCCATCTCGGCAATGGCGGATTCGCAGGCGTGGTGGGCGCATTTCATCGCGAGGATTTCATCGGGTCCTTTAATGGCGCGGGTGCGCTCGGTGACTTCTTCGCCCTCCATCACCTCAAAGCCCGCGCGTTCCAACGCGCGCAGGCCGTTGATCATGATTTTATCGACGGCAAGGCGGCGGTTGGAGCCCGCATGGGCGCGCATGACTTCGTTGACTTGCGCGGCAAAGCTGGTGGCATCCTCGGCCACCTTATCGCCGCAGACGTTGTAGAAGAACGAGGCACCCGAGCGGAGTTCTTTCACGAGGGGGTTAAAGGTCACCAGAAACGGCGCCTGTTTGTATTCCCAGACCACCATGTGACCATCCGCGCAAATCAGGCAGGCGCGGAACGGGTTGTGGCTGTTCCACAGCTGCATGTTGGTGGTGTCGGTGGCGTAGCGGATGTTCAGCGGGTCAAACATCAGGATCCCGCCGTAGTCGCGGGCGTTGAGGGCGGATACAAGGCGTTTCCAGCGGAATTCGCGCATGTTTTGCAGATTGGGCAGGATGAGGTCTGCGTTCGCCCATTCACCAAATGCCAGTTGGGTCGGGCCGATTTCCACCCGGTCATTGTCATTCGGCGTGCCATCGCCCAAGCGGTCGCCGCGTGCGGGGTCAATTTTGCGGCGGGTTTCGGCGAAGGACATCGGGCTCTCCAAAGCGGGATCGGCTTTGCGGAAGGTGGCAGGTGGCGGGGCTCGGGCTTTGCTGGGTGCGACGTGGGTTGTCGCAAATGGCTGGGGCTTGCGTTTATCGCTTGGGCGCGGCTAGGTTTGGCCGATGCCGATATTGAACGCAAAACTGCCGCTGCACCCTTGGCTTGATCCGCGCAATCTGCGTTTGCCGGGGATTCAGCCGATTACGGATGACAGTTGGATTGCGGTTTGCGATGCCTACGCCGCGCAGATGGCCGAACGGGATCGGTTGATTTTGTCTTGCCCGGAATTGGTGCATGCTTTGCCCGACGCGGCGCGGCCTGCGGCTTTGGAATTGTATGACCGGGTGCTCGATAAGCTGCGTGACACGGCAGGGTTTGAGGTTGGCGCGGAGTCTGTGCGGCGGCCAGATGGGATTTTGGTGGCGCTGGACCGGGACCGCCCGTTGCTGACTTTGGGGCGGTTGGTGCAAGAGGATCTGTGCCTGATGCAGCGGACGGGCGATGAACATGCGCTGACGGCGGCGGTGTTGTGCTTTCCGGCGAGTTGGACTTTGAGTGAAAAGCTGGGGCGCTCCATGCTGGGGATACATGTTCCGGTGGAGAGTTACACCGAGGATCTCGCGCGGCGGGTGCAACGGTTGTTTGACGCGATCCGGCCCGAGCAGCCGTTGTGGCGGATGAATTTTCATGTCTACGAAAGCCCCGCGTTGTTCCATCCCCGGCGTGAGACGGATCGTCACCCGAAGGCGCGCGCGGGGGCCTACATGCGGGCGGAGCGGCAGTGCCTGCTGCGGCTGCCGCGAACGCAGGCGGTGCTGTTCAGCATCCATACCTATCAGGTGGCGCTGAACGCCCTCGCGCCCAGTGACCTTGCGGCCCTGAGCGCTTTGGGTGTGATGCAGCACGCCAATTAGGTATCAGCCCATCAAGGCCGAGATCACCGGTCCTTGGAACAGATGTGAGGCAATCCCGGTTGCCACCAAGGCTGCGGAGGTCAGCCGCATGTTCTCGCCGCGCAGCACCGAATAGGTCAGCATCGCAGCCCCCACTGGCAGCGCCACCATGATCAGGGTGGCGTTCATCGTATGGGCGGCAAGCCGCATTTGCGGTGAGGTCAGATGGGGTGGCGGCTCTTCTTGGGTGGGGTAAAGTGCCAGCCGCAGCCGCGACAGTTCGGGATCGCGCGGCAAGGGGATATGCGGGCGGTCGTTGCTGGGCTGAAAGCCACGGGCATAGACCGCGTCGACATTGCCGTCATCAAGCAGGGTGAAGATCGGATGATCGGGGTCGGCGCGCTGGCTGGATTTCGGCTTGGCATAGGCCAGCGAATCGATCACCTCGGCGGTGACCGGATGCGCCCATTCGTGCCAATACACCGCATCCGGGCTCAGCCGGGCCTGCACGCGCTCCACCAGCCGAGAACACAAGGCTTCATGGCGCACCGCCGGATGCCGCCGCTTGGGGGCGGCGTTCAGCCGGGGCGGCAGGTGTGACGGCCCCACCGACAGCGTCAAAGATGCCATGACGCCGGGGCGGGGCTGTTCCGCCGTGGCCAGCACAATCCGTGTGCCGGGCATATCGAAACTTGCCAGATCTTCGCAATCCCAAGTCAGTTGGCGATCTTTATCGTGGAACCGCGCCAGCACGGCATCCAGATCAGCCACCAGTCGGGCAAAGTTCAAGTTGGGCGATTGTAAAAACAACAACTCGGCAATCGTACTGAACTGTATGTCGGGATGAACCTTCATCGCGAAACCTCCATCAGTGGTTGCATAGTCTTGCCTACAGATTGTGCCTGCATCTGGAAGGTATTGCGGCGTTAACAAGTTATTAACCAGAAGTTGAGTGCTGTTTCTGCCTTAATTCCAATGACAACGGGAAGGGGACATTGTTCGCGCTTATGCGGTAAATGCGAAAGGCCGCCCAATAAGGGCGGCCTCTGCTTGCTGTGTCGTGCCTGCTTAGCAGGAGTAATACATCTGATATTCGATCGGGTGCGGCGTATGTTCGTAGGCGTAAACCTCTTCCCACTTCAGACCCATATAGGCTTCCAGCATCGGACGGGTGAACACGTCGCCCGCCAGCAAGAAATCCATATCCTTGTCGAGTTCTTCCAGAGCCTCACGCAAAGACCCACACACGGTCGGGATCACGGCGAGTTCTTCGGGCGGCAGATCATAGAGATCTTTGTCCGAAGCGGGGCCGGGGTCGATCTTGTTGCGGATGCCGTCAAGGCCAGCCATCAGCAGGCCCGCGAAGGCCAGATAGGGGTTTGCCGACGGATCGGGGAAGCGGGCTTCCACACGTTTGGCTTTCGGCGACTCGGTCCACGGAATACGCACCGCACCCGAGCGGTTGCGGGCGGAATAGGCCAGCAGAACCGGGGCTTCAAAGCCGGGGATCAGGCGTTTGTAGCTGTTGGTGCCGGGGTTGGTCAGCGCGTTCAGAGCCTTGGCATGTTTGATGATGCCGCCGATGAACCACAAAGCTTCTTGGCTCAGATCAGCGTATTTGTCGCCTGCGAACAACGGCTTTCCGTCTTTCCAGATCGACATGTTCACATGCATCCCGCTGCCGTTATCGCCCTTCATTGGCTTTGGCATGAAGGTCACGGTCTTGCCATAAGCATGTGCGACGTTGTGGATCACATACTTATATTTCTGGATGTTGTCGGCTTGCTCGACCAGACCACCAAAGATCATGCCAAGCTCGTGCTGACAGGTGGCAACCTCGTGGTGGTGCTTGTCGACGCGGATGCCAATACGCTTCATTGTCGACAGCATCTCGCCGCGCAGGTCTTGCGCCTCATCAACCGGGTTGACCGGGAAGTAGCCGCCCTTGTGGCCCGCGCGGTGGCCGTAGTTGCCGCCTTCGGTCACGGTGTCGGTGTTCCAAGCCGCAGCCTCGGCGTCGATTTCATAGGAAACCTTGCGAGGCGTAACCGAGTAACGCACGTCATCGAAGATGAAGAATTCAGCTTCGGGACCGAAATAGGCGGTCTCGCCGATGCCCGACGACTTCATGAAAGCTTCGGCTTTCTTGGCGATCTGACGCGGGCAACGATCATAGGCTTCATTGGTGTCCGGCTCGACCACGTCGCAATGGATGCACAGGGTCTTTTCGGCATAGAACGGGTCGATATAGATCGAGGTCGCGTCCGGCATCAGTTTCATGTCGGATTGATCAATCGACTTCCAGCCCGCAATCGACGAGCCGTCGAACATGAAGCCTTCTTCGAAGAAATCTTCATCCACTAGGTCGGTGACCAAGGTGACGTGCTGAAGTTTGCCTTTGGGATCGGTGAAGCGGATATCGAGATACTCGATTTCCTCGTCCTTGATCAGTTTCAGAGCTTTCGCAACTGCGCTCATC
>JBKJTI010000024.1:0-15607 GCA_046590425.1 Cypionkella sp.
GCGCGCATCCAATGATCGGGGTGAGCGGTGCGAAGCGTCTGGATATCCAAGGCTGATGTCCTGTTCATGAAAATTGGGTGGGCTGAAAGCTGCATAACAGCCCGTGCGGCAAGATCAAGCGCGCCCCGCAAGGCCTTGGACGCAAAAGACAAGACGGCCCCGCACCAAGCCGCTAAGATCGCCCTTAACGCAAGGCTTTGCCGATTCGCGAACCGCGGGTAGGGCAGGGCCAGCCCAGAAGAAACAGAAAGGGCGTAAGACCCATGCAGGATATCGCAGAACTAGAGCGGCGCATCACCGCAGCCCTCGAACGCATCGGGCGCGGAGTGGAAAACCTCAGCGCCGCCGTGCCAATGCCATCGGACAACCCCACGGCGATGCTGCCCGAAAGCGATTTCGCGGTGCTGAATGAGAAACTTGACGAAGAGCGCATGCTCAACGCCCAGCTGCAGGAACGCCTGCGCGCGGTGCATCAAAAGGATGAGGCCACGAAATCTGCACTCACCGATGAACTCTCGGCGCTGAACGCCCAGCTTGCCGCGCAATCCGAGGAACTCGCCCGCCTGCGCGCCACCTCCGCGGCATTGAACGAAGAACTCGCCGCCCTGCGCGATGTCGCCGAACTGGGCGTCACCGAGCCCGAACATATCAACAAAGCCATGCTGGCCGAACTTGACGCCCTGCGCGCCGCCCGCGCGTCAGAGGCTGAAGAGCTGTCAGAAATCATCGCCGCGTTGAACCCGCTGATTGAGGAGGCCGCTGCCAATGCCTGATATCGAAATCTCCATCGGTGGCCGCAACTTCACGGTCTCCTGCCAACCCGGAGAAGAACATTTCTTGCGCGGGGCCGCAGGAATGCTCGACACCGAAGCCACGCCCCTGGTCGCGCAAATGGGCCGGCTGCCGGAATCGCGGATGCTGTTGATGGCGGGCCTGATGCTCGCCGATAAAACCGCCGCGATCGAGGATGAAAACCGCCAGCTAAAATTGAAACTGGCTGAAATCGACTCCCGCCCGCAGCCCGAACGCGAAAAAATCGAGGTCGCCGTGGTGCCGCCCGGCCTGCGCGAAACCTTGGCGGAAATCGCCGCAAGGGCCGAGGCGATGGCCGCTTCCGTCGAAGACCGTCTGCAATGATCCGCAGATTCGCTTTGCTGGCGCTGCTTGCCGCCTGCACGCCCGAAGAAGCCCCGCCATCCGTCGCCGATGACGGCACGACGCCGTATTTGTGCGCAGACGGGACGATCATCCCGGTTCTGCAAGGCACTGACGGCAATATCAGAATCACCGTGAAGGGCGAAAACTTTAACCTGATCGCCGAAGAAACAGCGTCCGGCGCGCGCTATGGCTGGCCCTCTGATGGCTCTAACTACGTCTGGTGGACCAAGGGCGGCACCGGCACGCTCTACTGGAAAGACGGCACCAAAGGCGGCGAGGAAACCGTGCTGCACGACGATTGCAAACAACAATAATCAAACGCTAAAGTCCGCAGCATTTGATTAAAATTTGCTTTCAGACTGGCTCAAATATCCCGGGGGTGCGGGGGCTGGCCCCCGCTCCGGCACTTCACCCCGCGTTCGCTTCCCGGATCTTCTCAGCCGCCGCCTTGTCAAACGCCACGCCATTGGCCTCAAGCAGCGCATCCAACTCGCCCGACAGCGTCATCTCGATGGCAATATCGCAGCCGCCAACAAACTCACCCTTGACGTAAAGCTGCGGGATCGTCGGCCAATCCGAGAATTCCTTGATGCCCTGCCGAATTTCCGCATCTGCCAGCACGTTCACATCGGCGTATTCCACACCGAGATAATTCAAAATCCCCGCCACCTTCGACGAGAACCCGCACTGCGGCATCAATTTGTTGCCCTTCATGAACAACACCACATCGTTCTTCGTCACGGTGTCTTTGATTTGGTCAAGAGCGCTCATTCTGGCTTCCTTTTCTGTCTTTCGTCGGAACGAAAATCTTTGCGTATTCTTCGGGGTCTTTCGGCACGGTGTAGCTTCGTTTCACCAAATGCTGCAAAAACTCCGTGTCTTTCTGAGGGTAGTCACTGCCCAAGACATGAACATCAGGCCTTGGTTCCAAGTCTGGCTCCCAATGTCTTTCTCGCGGTGGCGGCTTCAACCTCGTCGGCATTCCAAAGTAGAGCCACAGAAAAAACATCATGCCCACAAAGGACGCTAACATTGCCAGAACGTGATAGCCGGTCTGCAGCCATGTCAGGGGCTGTTCCATCTCATTCCGGCGCCTTCGTCGTCAGCGCCAACGCGTGCAGCGCCCCGCTTGGCCCATCCATCTTGCCCTTCAAACTCGCATAAACCGCACGCTGTTGTTGCACCCGGTTCATGCCCTTGAAGCTGGCATCAATCACCTCAGCCGAGAAATGTGCGCCATCGTCGCCCTGCACGGTGATCTTCGCCTGCGGAAACGCCGTACGGATCAAGGCTTCAATCTCATGGGCTTCAATCGCCATTGCGCACTCCTGAACAGTTCACCGCAAATGTAAGCTTGGGGCAGGGGCGCTGCAAGGGGCCAATCAGCCCCGCGCCTGCCACTCATCGCGCATCAGGCCATAGATCAGCAAATCCACCACCCGCCCCAAAGCAGGCCGATACCAATGCCCGCGCAGCCGCCCCTCCAGCACAAACCCCGCCCGAAGATACGCCGCCTGCGCGCGCAAATTCTCACCCGAGGCATCCAGCCACAGCCTTTGCGCGGCCAAATCCTGAAACGCGTAGTCAATCATTTCGGCTAGAAACGCCGAACCCTCGCCAAGCCCAGCCTGATCGAGCGCCAACCGCCGCGACTCCACCACGCCCGCGCCATCTTGCGGCACCGCATACAGCGCAAAGCCACGCGGCCCGTGATCGTCTTCCCAGATCAGCAACCGCGCCGCAGGGCTGCTCAGATAAGCCGCCAACCCCGCCTCATCCTCATCCGTGATGAAAGGCGCATATTCCGCCCGACCCGCCACAGAGCGGATAAAGCCGAAATCAGCGGAAAGGGCAGGGCGCAGCCTCACCCCACCGCCTTCTCAAACGCACCGCGATAGAGATTCGACAGTTCCGCCAAGCTGGCCTTGTCGCCGCCGAAATCCACCACATCGCCGCCAAACACACCCACGCGCGATACCAA
Organism: Cypionkella sp.; assembly: GCA_046590425.1. Classification (GTDB taxonomy): domain Bacteria; phylum Pseudomonadota; class Alphaproteobacteria; order Rhodobacterales; family Rhodobacteraceae; genus Cypionkella. The sequence goes on from JBKJTI010000024.1 coordinate 3,140, forward strand.
CGCGCCAGCGGCCCGACCTGCCGCTTCAACCGCCGCCACCGCTTCCGGTGCAACCGCGATCAGATAGCGCGCCTGATCCTCGCCAAACAGCACCGCTATATCGCCCGAGGCCAAAGCCACTCCCAGACCCGCGCCCTCTGCCATCTCAAACGCCGCCAGCGCGAGCCCGCCATCCGCGAGATCGGTGCAAGCCCGGATCGCCTTGCGCGAGGCCAAAACCACCGCCGCCGAAGCCTTCTCGGCCTCCAGATCGACGAACGGAGCGTCCCCCGCCTCAATCCCAAACGCTTCCGCGAGTAGGGCCGACTGCCCCAGATGCCCCTTGGTCGCGCCAATCACCAGCGCCATGTCACCCGCAACAGGCCGCCCGGCGATCAGATCATCCAAGCTTGCCAAAATCCCCACCGCGCCAATCGTCGGCGTCGGCAAAATCCCCGAGCCATCCGTTTCATTATAAAGGCTGACGTTTCCCGAAACGATCGGCATTTCCAGCGCCGCCACCGCAGCCCCAATGCCCTTGATCGCCCCCACCAACTGCCCCATGATCTCGGGCTTTTCCGGGTTGCCGAAGTTCAGGTTATCGGTCGTAGCCAGTGGCTTGGCCCCCACCGCGATCAGGTTGCGGTAAGCTTCCGCCACCGCCTGCTTACCACCCTCAAACGGGTTGGCCTTGACATAGCGCGGCGTCACATCCGAGGTGAACGCCAGCGCCTTGCCCGTGCCATGCACCCGCACCACGCCCGCCCCCGCGCCCGGCGCCACCACCGTATCGGCGCCAACCATAGAATCATACTGCTCGTAAACCCAAGCCTTCTGCGCATAGTTCGGCGAGCCGATCAGCGCCCGCAGCCCCGCAATCGCGCCAATCGCAGGCACGACCCCCAACGGCCCAGCCGCCGGAGTTTCCACCCAAGGCCGATCATATTCCGGCGCAGAGGACGACAGCTTTGACAGCGGCAGATCGGCTTTCACCTCATTGCCATGCAGGATCAGGAAGCGATCTTCGGGAATAGTCTCGCCGACAATCGCAAAATCCAGATCCCATTTCACGAAAATCGCCCGCGCCACGTCCTCAAGTTCCGGCTTCAGAACCATCAACATGCGTTCCTGCGATTCCGAAAGCATCATCTCATAGGCCGTCATATGGGTTTCGCGCTGCGGCACGGCATCCAGTTGCAGCTTGATCCCTAAGCCGCCCTTATCGCCCATCTCAACCGCCGAGCAGGTCAACCCAGCAGCCCCCATATCCTGAATGGAAATCACCGCCCCCGAAGCCATCAGCTCCAGACAAGCCTCCAGCAACCGCTTCTCAGTGAAGGGGTCGCCAACCTGCACGGTTGGTCGCTTGTCTTCAATCGTATCGTCAAACTCCGCCGAGGCCATCGTCGCCCCGCCCACGCCATCGCGCCCGGTCTTCGCCCCCAGATACACCACCGGCATCCCGACACCAGACGCCACCGAGTAGAAAATCTTATCGGCATCCGCCAACCCGGCAGCAAAGGCGTTGACCAAACAGTTGCCGTTATACGACTTGTGAAACCGCACTTCCCCCGCAACTGTCGGCACGCCAAACGCATTGCCATAAGACCCCACGCCCTCGACCACGCCCTTCACCAGATACCCGGTTTTCGGATGCGACGGCACCCCGAACGACAGCGAGTTCATCGCCGCAATCGGCCGCGCGCCCATGGTGAACACATCGCGCAAAATCCCGCCCACGCCAGTGGCAGCCCCCTGATGCGGCTCGATATACGAAGGGTGGTTATGCGACTCCATCTTGAAGATCACCGCCTGCCCGTCGCCAATATCGACGACGCCTGCATTCTCACCCGGCCCGCAAATCACCTGCGGCCCGGTGGTCGGCAGGGTGCGCAGCCACTTCTTCGACGATTTGTACGAGCAATGCTCATTCCACATCGCGCTGAAAATCCCCAACTCGGTGAACGACGGCTCCCGCCCGATGATCTCCAGCAAACGCTGATATTCATCCGGTTTCATTCCATGTTTTGCGATCAGATCAGGGGTGATTACAGGCTCGGTCATGATCGCATCCTCATGGGTTTTCGCAGCGGCTTTCCTTGCGCGCGACATAAGCCAAAGCCCCGCCAAGGGGAAGCGCAAAGGCATCCAGCGCGGAATTTCCCACCAGTTTTCGATCCTTGGAAAAAAATGCATGACTTGCGAAATAATTTCGTCACCGATGTCGAAATAGCGTCGCGGCCAACGTCCTATGTGTATCGAAACCGAATAACCGGAGAATAACATGACCTTGCAAGTAACCGCCCTGTACGCCGTGCCGCTGGCTTTGATCTATCTGGTGCTGTGGTTCAACATCGCCCGCACCCGCGCTGCGCTGAAAGTGTTGATCGGCCACGGCGACAATACCCAACTGCACGAACGCATCCGCTGCCACGGTAATTTCGTCGATTGGGTGCCGATGGTGATGATCCTGATGATCCTTGCCGAAAGCCTCGGCGCCGATGCGATCTATCTGCATGTGTCGGGTGCTTTGCTGGTCTTGGGCCGCGCTGTGCATCCGTTCGGGCTGAAAGCCGACAACGCCGCCCATCCATTACGCTACATTGGCAACTCGACCAACATTCTTGCCATGCTGAACGCGCTGGTCTGCATCATCATCAAATCGCTTGGCTATTGAACCCCAAACCCCGGAGTATTTCCCATGCAATACATTCTTTTGATCTACAGCGACCCGGCCCGCGAGCCGGCCTATGGCACCCCCGATTTCCAGGCCATGATGCAAGGCTATTTCGCGGTAAACGAGCGGATGAAGGCCGATGGCACCCTGCGCGGCGGTGAAGGCCTGCAAGGCATTGAAACCGCAACCTCTTTGCGGATCAAATCTGGCAAGGTCGAAACCTTGGACGGCCCCTTTGCCGAAACCCGCGAACACTTGGGCGGCTATTACATCGTCGATGTTCCCGATCTGGATGCGGCGCTGAAATATGCCGCGATGATCCCCTCGGCACATTTCGGCACTATCGAGGTGCGACCCTTGATGAATTACAACCCGTCCGAGCAATAACGGGCCAATCGCATGACCCAAGCCGCCGCAAAGGCCGTTGCCATCACCCAAACCCTGACGCGGGTGATGCGTGACGACCGCGGGCGGCTTGTGTCAGCCCTGATGCACCGTCTGCGCGATCTGCAACTGGCCGAAGATGTCCTGCAAGAGGCCGCAATGTCGGCGCTGACGCATTGGGGCAGGGCGGGTCTGCCCGATAATCCGCAAGGCTGGCTGTTGAAAGTGGCGCGGCGCAAAGCCATCGACCGGCTGCGCGCCCAAACCCGCAGCAATCGCAACGCCGCCGATCTGGCCATATTGGCCGAAGAAGAAGCCATTGAACCCGTGCCAGATGCCATTCCCGATCACCGTCTGCGCCTGATCTTCACCTGCTGCCACCCGGCGCTAGAACCGAAATCCCGAGTCGCGCTGACTCTGCGCAGCTTGGGCGGGCTTTCCACCGCCGCCATCGCCGCGGCTTTTCTGGATGCCGAGCCGACGATGGGCCAGCGCCTGACCCGCGCCAAAACCAAAATCACCGCCGCCCGCATCCCCTTCGCCATCCCAGACCCACAAGATTGGCCCGAACGGCTGAATTCTGTCCTGACCGTGGTCTACCTGATCTTCACCACCGGCTATGCCATGGGCGCGAGCCAAGGCCGTGATCTGTGTGACGAGGCGTTGTTTCTCGCCCGCATGCTGAACCAACTCGCCCCGCAGGATGCCGAGATCGAAGGTTGCCTCGCGTTGATCCTGCTGACCCATGCCCGCCGTGCCGCCCGGCTGAACGAGCAGGGTGCTTTGGTTGCCCTCACCGATCAAGACCGCAGCCAATGGGACCACGCCCTGATCGCCGCAGGCCTGCCGTTGGTGGAAACTGCGCTGCGCCGTCACCGCTTGGGGCCGTTTCAAATCAAAGCCGCCATCGCCGCTTGCCATGTCCAGGGCGCTGTCCCCGATTGGCCACAGATCGCCGCCCTCTATGCCCAACTCGCGCAGTTTGAACCCACCGCCGTCGTTGCCCTGAACCACGCCGTCGCCTTGGCGGAAACCGGCGCGCTGCCTCAAGCCATGCTAATGTTAGCGCCCCTCATGCCCGAACTGGCCGACTACCAACCCTATCACGCTGCCTGTGCTGAACTGCATGCCCGCGCAGGGAATCACCCCGCCGCCAATCTGGCTTATGCCCGCGCCATAGCGCTAGCTGCCGATCCCGCTGACGCGGACTTCTTGGTCGCGCGCCAGAAAAAACTGCATATCTGACGGGCAGTTAACAAAATCACCCCCGAAAGCTAAAAAAAAGGACGAGCTTTCGCTCGGCCAAGTCCAACAGGGAGGTATGAAGCAACAAGAGCGAACTCGACTGCTGCCTCACAGCGGTGTGTATACCTATGGCTGAATTGCCTCAATAACGAACAGGCTGCAACCGCAGCAATCCCGCCATGCGTTCTGCGCATGGCTTTGACCGTTTGGTCAACATAGGAGCCGATCAGGCACCGTGGCGCGACGGTCGCAAGAGGTGCAGTTGCCTCACTGGTGGCTTGGCTGGCATTCATCCTTGCAATTGCAGACCGTCGCGTTGCCCCACTGATAATGCTGATAGGTGACGGGGCGAGAGTGCAAGCTTCACGCAAAGCCCTGTCCTTTGCGGCAAGGGGCTGTAACGTCGCACCATGTCACACCACACCGAAGCAATTCACAAACAAGCGGGCAGATACACGGCTGACCGCAACTGTTCTTTGATCGACACGACCAAGTACTCCAGCCGACTGCCGCCAAAAAAGCCGCTGATCGGCGATTCCAACGCGAAGAGTCATGGGGCGTTGGCGCGACCGCATCCCATAGGCGGAAAAAACAAATCGCAAAGGCCCAGAAAAGCTGCGGCAAAGATTAACAACACATGAACAAGAGGGGTATAACCCCTTGATTTATATAAAACGGCAAGCCTGTCCACGCGTGGACACAGCCTTGCCTACAACTGCTGCCGCTTGCGAAACGCGAAAATCTCCTCGGTGACGAAATCCCGAAACGCCGACACCCGTTTGGAATGCCGCAACTCCTCCGGGTAGGCCAGAAACACCGGCACTTCCGTCGATTCAGTCTCGGGCAACACCCGCACCAGATGCGGGAAGTCTTCGGTCAGATAATCCGGCAGCACCCCGATGCCCAGATGGTTCAGCACCCCCTGCAACACCCCGAAATAGTTGTTCACCGTCAGGGTGGACGGAATATCATGGCTCATCAGATCAGCCACCAGATTAGCCCCCGCCGCCACCTGCGCCGTGCCCGCGTGCTGGCAAATCAGCCGGTGCTGGGTGAAATCATCCATCGTCGCAGGCGTGCCATGTTCGGCCAGATACTCCGGCGTCGCATATAGCCGCATCCGGATGTTCATCAACCGCTTGCGGATCAGATCGGCCTGAGACGGCTCTTTCATCCGAATAGCCACATCCGCCTCGCGCATCGGAAGATCCAGCACGCGTTCTTCCAGCATCAAATCAATCTTCAGGCTGGGATACTTCTTATACAAAGCCGGCAACCGCGGTGCCAACCACAACGTCCCAAACCCCGTCGTTGTCGTCACCCTGAGTTCGCCAAACACCTCATCCTCGGAATCGCGGATCCGCGCCGCCGTCGCATCCAGCCGTTTGACCATCGCCTGCGTGGCGTCATACAGCAATTCACCCTGCTCGGTCAGGATCAACCCCCGCGCATGACGGTGGAACAGCGTCACCGAAAGGCTCTCCTCCAGCGCGCGAATTTGGCGGCTGACGGCGGATTGCGACAGATGCAGCACTTCACCCGCATGAGTGAGGCCGCCCTTTTCGGCAACCGCATGAAAAATGCGCAGCTTGTCCCAGTCCATCGGTCCCTCAAAATTATTTCACGGATGATACCATGAGCCTGCTTATCTATGCACAAAATCCGCCCTGTAAACCGGGTAAATCCGTAATTATTCCCTCTATTTGTCAGCCTTATCCCTCGTCCGCTGTCATTTCAGCGTCACGCACAGCCATTACCCTGTCACAAACCCGCCATGCCGCCCGTGCAAACCCCCGAGGTTCCCATGCTGCAAACTAACATCAGCCGCGACATTTCCTACGCCACCTCGGCCCGCACCCGCCCCGGTCGCGCGTTGATCCGTGTGCTGGAAAACGTCTCTGGCCGCCGCCACCTGATCGAGCGCGCCGCTGGTTACGAACATGACATCGCGCAAGGCCGCTCGTTCTGGCAAGTCATCCCCGAGCGCTACGGCCTCAGCCTCGACCTCATCGCAGGCAGCCCTGCCAACATCCCCACCGCAGGCCCACTGGTGCTGATCGCCAACCACCCCTACGGCATCCTCGACGGCCTGATGATGGGCCATCTGCTGGATGCGATCCGAGGCGATTTCCGCATCCTGTCGAACGCGGTCTTCCGCCGCGCCGAGGCGCTGAACAAAGTCCTGCTGCCGATTTCGTTCGATGAGACCAAAGAGTCCGTCAAACTCAACCTGCAAACCCGCGCCACCGCCCTGCAATACCTCAGCGAAGGCGGCGCGATCGGCATCTTCCCCGGCGGCACAGTCTCCACCTCACTCAAACCATTCTCCCGCCCGATGGACCCAGGCTGGCGCAACTTCACCGCCAAGATGATCGCCAAATCCAATGCCACCGTGGTTCCCATATACTTTGAGGGCCACAACTCGCGCCTGTTTCAACTCGCCTCCCGCGTCCACGCCAACCTGCGCGTCGCCATGCTGCTGAAAGAGTTCAAATCCCGCACTGACACCCCCGTCCGCCTTGTGATCGGCCAACCGATCCCCGCCGACACCATCCAATCCCTGAAATCCGACCTCACCGCGATGATGGAAACCCTGCGCCAAGCCACCTACGCCCTTTCACCCGCGCCACTTCCCTCTTATGCTCACGGCTACGAATTCGAGGCGAAATACAAATCCCGCTAAACCGCAGCCTCAAGACTGCGAAAGCGGGCAGGGGGCAAAGATGGCAGTAGGCGTATTCGACAGCGGCATCGGCGGGCTGACAGTGCTGGACGCACTGACAAAGCGTCTCCCCGACACCCCCTTCGTCTATTTCGGCGACAACGCCCACGCGCCCTATGGCGTGCGCACCCATGACGACATTTTCAACCTGACCTGCGCCGCCACCGAACGCCTCTGGGCCGAGGGCTGCGATCTGGTCATCCTCGCCTGCAACACCGCCTCCGCCGCAGCCCTCAAACGCATGCAGGAAACCTGGCTCCCCCCCGAAAAGCGCGTCCTCGGCGTATTCGTGCCGCTGATTGAGGCGCTGACCGAACGCCAATGGGGCGACAACTCGCCGCCCCGCGAAGTCAGCGTCAAACATGTGGCCCTGTTCGCCACCCCTGCCACCGTCGCCTCCCGCGCCTTCCAGCGCGAATTGGCCTTCCGCGCCATCGGCGTCGATGTCGAAGCCCAACCCTGCGGCGGAGTGGTGGACGCCATCGAGCAAGGCGATGAAATCCTCGCCGAAGCCCTCGTGCGCAGCCATGTCGAGGCCCTCAAACGCCGGATGCCCCACCCGCAAGCCGCAATCCTCGGCTGCACCCACTACCCGCTGATGGAAAAAACCTTCGCCGAAGCACTAGGGCCAGAGGTGAAAGTCTACTCCCAAGCCAACCTCGTCGCCGAATCCCTCGCGGACTACCTCACAAGACGCCCCGAAATGCTGGGGCAGGGCACGCAAAGCAAATTCATCACGACTGGCGACGCTGCGTCCGTCTCCAACAAAGCCACGCAATTCCTCCGCAAGAAAGTCACCTTTGAGGCCGCCTGACCCGTAGGGTGCGCTTCAGAGCACCACCCTCAATCCCAACAAATTCACATTGGCCCAAATACTCCCCGCAGAGCCTCCCCAGCCTTCCACCCGCGCGACGCTGCAATGCGCTGGGTAGGGCGGGGTTCACCCCGCCATATCTTTTCCACCCATATCGCGTTCCTTTGCGTCAAGAATATCGGCGCTGACCATCTTGACAAATGCCAACCCTCGCAACCGTTTTCCCTTCAAGGCTTCTGCAACACCATCTCCCACCAGTATTGGGGAGTCGAAGAATGCAAGATTCTTTTTCCCAATAGTTCTCATGACGAAATTGCTTTGAGCGCTCACTATTTCTGATCGGCCAAGAACCTCATCGCGCCCCAATGCCAACGTAAAAGATTTTGCAGTATGTTGTTTTGGATGGCCGCACGCGTCACAAATTGGTCCGTGAGGTTCTTGTTCAAAGCCACCGCCATGCAGCCGCACAGCGCGCTTTGGCAAAAACACAAATTGCTTTCTCGACAGCGGCAAAAACGCGACCCCCTCAAGATCAGCCTCCTCCACCATCCGCTTAAACTTAGCGGTCGCAATCCAGAAGCCATCTGATGTCATAGACAGATCGCCGGTCGTTGCGCGATGCTCCGTATCAAGGCCGACTGGCTCAACTTCAAGAATAAGCCCGCAGCCCTGACACTTTCTGTGTGGGGTTTGCGGAGTGACGACACATATGCCATTCATATGGCCAGATAGAAGAAACGGCATCGACGGACCCCTCACTTTTCGAAACAATAGCGTGGCATTCGATGAAGTCTACAACCGCGCGGCAACCCTTGAAAATGAAGGTGAAACCTGCGCCAGATCGCTGGAAAGTCATCCGCAATTCATCCAGTGTGATCCTGATAACAAGGTAGGGTGTGCTTCAGCGCAACACTTCCTTTGCTCATCACTCACCCAGCCAAACCTTAACAAATCCTTAAATCCACCACCCCACCCCCTTGAATCCAAACAATAAAAAAAGGTCCCGAGTTGGGACCAGCCAAAAAGGCCCCCACAATGCTCCCCCTAACCCAACACCGCGCCGCCCGCCTGAAAGCCCTGCAAGCCGAGGACGGCTGGCTCAACCTCACCGACCGGGTCGAGCTTACCCCCGGCCCCCAATCCGCAGGCACCGCCCCCGATAATCAAATCCACCTCTCCACCGGTCCCGCCCATCTCGGCCTGATCGACCACACCACCGAAACCCTGACACCCCCCGGTGCCGCCCCGATCCCCTTCCTCCCCACCCCAGCAGGCTTCCCCCAACTCCGCACTGAAACCCTCCTGCTAGAACTCCACACCGTAGACGGCACCCCAGCCCTCCGCGTCCGCGACCTCACCCTGCCACGCCAAGCAACGCTCCACTACTTCCCCACCAACCCATCCTTGATCATCCGCGCCCGCTGGCAAACCCTGCCCACCCCGATCCAACAATCCATCGACCAAAAAGGCGGCGCGCAAACCACTGTCCAACTCACCCACACCGCGCATTTCACCTACCAAAGCCACGCCATCACGCTGCTTGCGACCCATTGGAAAGACGGCAAACCCATGTTCGTGATCCGTGACCAGACCAGCGGAAAAGAAACCTACCCCGCCTCGCGATTCCTGATCGGTGAGGACGCGACCGACACCGAAATCACCCTCGATTTCAACCGCGCCTTCACCCCGCCCTGCGGCTTCACCGATTTCGCGATCTGCCCGCTGCCGCCTCGCGACAATATCCTGCCGTTTCGGGTTGAGGCTGGCGAGCGCCTGACACCATAATTTCACTTGCATCTGCCCCCCCCAAACGCCACATCTGCGCCACCAAAACGGAGGCAGCCATGACCCATCGCATCGCCATTCTCGGAGCTTCAGGTTACACTGGTGCCGAGCTTGTCCGCCTGATCGCCACGCATCCCGAGATGAAAATAGTTGCGCTTTCTGCCGACCGTAAAGCGGGGATGGCGATGGCCGAAGTCTTTCCGTTCCTGCGTCACCTTGATCTTCCGCGCTTGCAAAAGATTGATGAGATCGACTTTTCAGGCGTTGATCTGTGTTTCTGCGCGCTGCCCCACGCGACCACCCAAGTTGTCATCTCGGCCCTGCCGCGCGATTTGAAGATTGTCGATTTGTCGGCTGACTTCCGGCTGCGTGATCCGGCAGAGTATGAGAAGTGGTATGGCCAAGCCCACACAGCCACCGACCTGCAAAAAGAAGCCGTCTATGGTCTGACCGAGTTTTACCGCGACGATATCCGCAAGGGGCGTCTGGTGGCAGGGACGGGTTGCAACGCCGCGACCGGGCAGTACGCGCTGCGGCCGCTAATTTCGGCGGGGGTGATTGATCTGGACCATATCCTGATCGACCTTAAAGCCGGAGTATCCGGGGCTGGGCGGTCGCTAAAGGAAAACCTGCTGCACGCGGAACTTTCCGGCGGCACGCATACCTATTCGATGGGTGGCAAGCACCGCCATTTGGGCGAGTTTGATCAGGAGTTTTCTAAACTCGCCGGACGGCCTGTTCATATTCAGTTTTCGCCGCATCTGCTGCCGATGAACCGCGGGATTCTGGCGACCACCTATGTGCAGGGCGACGCGAAGGTCATTCATCAGGTGCTGACCGACGTTTATGCAGCCGAGCCGTTCTTGCAGGTGCTACCCTTTGGCGCACTCCCCTCGACGCGCGACATTGCAGGCTCTAACTACTGCCATATCGGCGTGGTCGGGGATCGGGTTCCGGGCCGCGCTGTGGTGGTGGCTGTGTTGGACAATCTGACGAAAGGCTCGTCGGGGCAGGCGATCCAGAACGCCAATCTGATGCTGGGAATTGAGGAAACGTCGGGGCTGATGTTAGCACCGATGTTCCCGTAAGGGGCTGATATGGCTGGGTTAAAGGGGCTAAAAAAACGCCGCCGCGTGCAGTTGATCCTGTTTGCATTTGTGCTGCTGGCGGCCTCAACCGCGCTGATTGGCTATGCCATGCGCGACGGTATCAACTTTTTCCGCTCGCCCAGTCAGGTTCTGTCCGATCCGCCGCGCGCGGGTGAGGTGTTTCGCATCGGCGGGCTGGTCGAAAAGGGCACCTTGGTGCGCGGGCAGGGGGAAACGATCACCTTCAGCGTGACCGATACCAACAAGACCGTGCCTGTGAAGTTTACCGGAGTTCTGCCCGATCTGTTTGCCGAAGGCGCGGGCATGGTCGGCACCGGAGAGATGGAGGGCGATACCTTTGTCGCCAGTGAAATTCTCGCAAAGCATGATGAGAATTACATGCCAAAAGAGGTGGTTGACGCTTTGAAAGCGCAGGGCGTTTACGTCGCGCCGCAGAAGTAGTTCTGCAGTACCAGCGTGCGCTTCACTCGCAGCAGATTAACCGCTTCGCGCCAGCATAGCCCCCGGCAATCCAAGGGGAGATGCGATGAAATCTGTGCGGGAACTGGCGGCTGAGATTGTCGCGCGCGAGGGCGGTTTTGTGAACGATCCCGATGATCCGGGCGGCGCCACAAACCACGGAGTTACCCTGAATACCCTGCGGCGATTGGGGATTGATATCACCCGCGACACGCGCATTGATGTGACCGATGTGCGGGCGCTGACCCCCGCCCAAGCGGTTGATATCTATGTCGAACATTGCTACCGGCGCACTGGCATTGGCGCGCTGCCCGAGGTCTTGCAAGCGTCCGTTTTCGATATGTATGTCAACGCAGGCGCAAATGCGGTGAAGGTGTTGCAGCGGTTGCTGACCAGCATGGGATTTCCCTGCAATGCGGATGCTCAGATTGGTCCGCAGACCATTCGCGCGGCGCAGATGGCCGCAGAAGCTGCCCCCAGCCACCTTGCAGACGCCTACGGAATTGCACGGCGGAATTATTATTACGCTCTGGCCGATGCCCGTCCCGCCAGCCGTAAATATGCGCGCCGCCGTGATGGCGGCAAGGGCGGTTGGATCACGCGCGCCGAGGAGTTTATCGCGCCGAAATATCGGCTGACAGAGGCGCAACATCACGCACGGGTGGCAGCATGGGATTGATCGGCACAGTTTTGAACGCGCCGGGTGCGGTGGCGGCTTTGGGCGATGCCGCCAAGGGCGTGGCAGAGGTGTTCGTCCCGTCGGCGACCAAGCGGATGGAGCTGTCGGCACAGGCGCAAGCGGCGGCGTTAGAGCAATTTGGTGATGAATTCAGCAACGCCTCGACCAGTGGTTTCGACCGCTTGATTAACGGGTTAAACCGCCTGCCGCGCCCGCTTCTGGCGTTTGGCACCATTGGTCTGTTCGTTTATGCGATGATTGACCCGCCGGATTTTGCTTTGCGTATGATGGGGTTGAATGCGGTGCCGGAACCGCTTTGGTGGCTGCTCGGTGCAGTCGTGGCGTTTTACTTTGGCGCGCGTGAGACACATTACTTTCGCAATCGCCCGGTCAGCGTGACTGCGGGGCTGAATCCAACCACCGCGGCCTCTGATGCCAATCCCGCCTTGGATGATTGGCGTTTTGAGCAAAACTAGCCGCCTAAACGACCCCAAAACCGGGGCTGTCCTTGACCTGTCTTGCTGGCTCTGGCATTGCCAAACCAACGAGACAGGAATTGATCAAATGAACCTCTTTGCCGAAATCCGCAGCTTGGTGACCGACAGCCTGACGGCT
>JBKJTI010000029.1:0-3015 GCA_046590425.1 Cypionkella sp.
GTGGCAAGTTCATGGCGGCGGGCATTGGCAAGCGCCAAAGCGCCGTGGATGGCTTGTTCGAGGGTCGTCGAAAATGATGGCACTTGGTCGTGCTCCTGTCCTGCGGGTCGGACGGGCAAGTGGCCCTAATCCAACCATGGCCTCATAAGGTAAAGGATCGGTTTTATTCAGCGATCTTCAAGCCCTATTTCAGCAAGATTTCGGAAATTGTCCGTAGTGATGCAATTTGTGATGGGCGCGGTGCAGATTGGACTCAGAATTTGTCCTTTGACGCGCGGATTGCGGTGAAGACTTGGGCATCGGTTGCATCAGCCATGCCCAGTCGCTGCCTGATATAGGGGTCTTGTGCGCGCAGAAAAGGGTTGGTCGCCAATTCTTCTGAAAGCGCGACCGGCACGGTGGGGCGGTTTCCGGCGCGCTCGCGGGTAACGGCGCGGATGCGGGCTTGTAGTGCGGCGTTGCCCGGATCGACGGTGATCGCGAAAGCAAGGTTGGCGGCGGTATATTCGTGGCCCGAGCAGATCAGCGTGGCGGGAGGCAGTTGTTGCAGTTTGCCAAGGCTTTCGAACATCTGATCTGGGGTGCCTTCAAACAAGCGGCCACAGCCTGCGCCCATCAGGCTGTCGGCGGTGAAGCAGAGACCTGATAGCGGGAAGTAAAACGCGATATGGCCGACGGTATGGCCCGGCACATCAATGACATAGCCGATTTCCTCCCCGATCTTCACCTGATCGGCCTCGACCAGTTCGCGCGTCAAAGGCGGCAACCGATGCGCGTCGGCGGCGGCACCAAGGATGGTGGCAGAGGTGGCTTCGACAATCGCTCCCACGCCGTCGATATGGTCCCAATGGTGATGCGTCAGAAGAATCTGATCGAGATGCCAGCCACGCGCCTTCAATGCAGCCAGAATCGGCCCCGCTTCGGGCGCGTCGATCAAAGTGGTCTCACCCGAGGCCTGATCGTGCAGAAGATAGGCGTAATTGTCTTTCAGGCAGGGGATGGTGACAAGTTCGAGGGTCATGCGCGGGCCTTTTCAAATTTTGGCTCACAGTGCCGCAATCCAGCGGCGGGCTGCAATTTCTTTCGCCTAAAGTGGCGGCTTTTTCGGCAATCGCAAGAGTGGACGAGACGAAAGCCGTGGCTTTGCGTTCCGTCATGGCGTTGCGGCGCTATCTGGGTATGATCGGCGCAGTTTTATTTCAGGAACCGCTGACCCTATGCATCTGGATGTCCTTGATCTGCGAAATTTCTACTACCGCACCCAGTTGGGCCGGGTGGCGCAGCGGGCGATCCGCGATCAGGTGGTCAGCCTGTGGCCACCGCTTGCGGGGCAGACCGTGGCGGGTTTTGGCTTTGCGGTGCCGTTGCTGCGGCCCTATCTGGCCGAGGCGCGGCGGGTGATCGGGCTGATGCCCGGCCCGCAAGGTGTCATGCCTTGGCCTGCGGGGATGGCGAATGTCTCGGTGCTGTGTGAGGAAACTTTGTGGCCGCTGCCGACCGGGCATGTTGACCGCTTGGTGTTGATGCACGGGCTGGAAACTTCGGACAATCCCACCGCCGTGCTAGACGAAGCCCACCGCGTGCTCGGCCCCGGTGGGAGGGCGTTGTTCGTGGTGCCAAACCGCGCAGGGCTTTGGGCACGCCGCGATGGCACCCCGTTCGGCTTTGGCCGCCCCTATTCCGGCGGCCAGCTAGAGGCGCAACTGAAAGCCCATGGCTTCACACCCGAGCGTTCTATGACCTCGCTGTTCGCGCCGCCGTCAGAAAGCCGCTTCTGGCTTGGCACCTCAAACTTCTGGGAGGGTTTTGGCCGCCGCCTGCCGTGGCTGGCGGGCGGGGTGCTGATGGTCGAGGCTTCCAAACAAGTCTACGCTCCCACACGCGGCGGGCTTGCGGCCAAGGTCCGCAAACCGCTGCGGGTGCTGGAGGGTGTGGGGGCGGCGGTGCCAACGCTACGCAACGGACAGGCTGGGCGCGCTTCGAGCCCAATCTCTGACTCCGAGAATCACTGATTTACCGCCACGGCTTTACAGCGCTTTGAACACATCACGGCGGTGTCCGTTGGCGCAACCGGGCCTGTTACAAATATATGACGCCTTTGCAGCGGCTTGGCCCCCCGACGCTCGCAAACTCATTGTTTCACCTTGATTAACAAAGCAATGCCGGAAAGTTGAAGGCCGCGTGAACCCCGCAGCCCCAACACTCCGACCTGCGGCGAAAAACCATCGGCGTTTATGTCGCACGCGCGCACGCGGATATTGAGTGTCCTTGCCTGTTGCGGGATGGCAAACCGTCTGCTAGAGACGCCCGAAATCGAGAAGACGCATGCCCCAAGTATGCGCCGCAAATGGGTTGTACCCGGATGCGGTCACCGCGAGGGGCCTATACAGCGGAAGGGTTGACGTGTCCGAACCAGCTTCAATCTCCTTGAGCATCGCTTCGCGCTACGCGCAGGCCCTGTTTGAGATTGCGAAAGAAGAAAACGGTCTTAAAGCGCTTGAGGCCGATACCGATGCTTTGGGAGCGGCCTTGGCTGCCAGCCCAGAGCTTGCCAGCATGATCGCCTCGCCGGTTGTGGCGCGTGAAGATCAAGCCAGCGCGATGGCGGCGATTGCTGCCAAAATGGGGCTTTCCACGGTGATGACCAATACCATCGCTTTGATGGCATCGAACCGCCGCTTGTTCGTGCTGCCGCAGTTGGTTTCCGATCTGACCGCCCGCATCGCCGCTGAAAAGGGCGAAGTGACGGCGGAAGTCACCTCGGCTACCGCATTGTCGGCGGCTCAGGCATCGGCGCTTGCCGCCAGCCTGAAGGCCAAAGTTGGCAAAGATGTCAAACTTCAAACCACCGTTGATGAAAGCCTCATCGGCGGACTTATCGTCAAGCTCGGCTCGACCATGATCGACACCTCGGTCAAGGCAAAGCTCGCGGCGCTCCAGAATGTAATGAAAGAGGTTGGGTGATGGGAATTCAGGCTGCTGAGATCTCTGCGATCCTTAAGGACCAGATCAAGA
>JBKJTI010000146.1:0-20586 GCA_046590425.1 Cypionkella sp.
GTTCCGTCACGCCTTCGGGCAGTTTCGCCCCGGTCATGAAGGCCACCGCGGCTGTGCGAGATCAACCCGAAGGACTATTCGATGTCCGACGCGGTGGCCTTCATGACCGGGGCGAAACTGCCCGAAGGCGTGACGGAACAGGCGTAAGGGCAACATGACTCCGGTTGATCTTGCGGACATCATCCGAGCGAAAGCCCAAGGCAAAGGGCGGTTTCTGACCGCCCTTGCTGGCCCTCCCGGTGCGGGAAAATCCACCCTCGCCGCCGAATTGGTGGCCGCGTTGGGGCAGGGTGCAAAAGCTGTGCCGATGGATGGCTTTCACTACGACGACGCGGTGTTGATCGCCCGAGGTGCCCGCGCCCGCAAAGGCGCGCCCGATACATTCGACGCGCAAGGCTTCTTCCACCTGCTAAAGCGCCTGCGGGTCGAGGATGAAGTCGCCATCCCGCTGTTCGACCGCGATCTGGAGATCAGCCGCGCCGGGGCTGATATCGTCACTGCTGCCGACCGTCTGCTGGTGGTCGAAGGCAACTATCTGTTGTTGAACGAAGCCCCATGGCCCGAAGGAGCACCCTTGTTCGATCTGACCGTCTGGATCGACGTGCCCGAGGCCGAACTCGACACTCGCCTGCAAGCCCGCTGGGCGCAGTACGGCAAAACCCCTGCCGAGGCGCGGGCTTGGATTGACGGCAACGATCTGCCCAACATCCGCCGCGTGACACAAAACAGCCGGGCGGCGGATCTGACGATCAACTGGGGTTGAGCCGACATTAATCGCAACACCTTTTGTCTTGCCAGATTTGGCCACAGACAAATCTGGCCGCGCCAGCCTGCCCTCGGCAGGCGCGGCCAGATTACCAAGCGACGGTTTGCGGGCCAAATACCCTTGCCCGACGGCCTTCAGCCTTACGAGCAACGAACCGGCAAACTCTGCCCCGCAGAGTTTGCTTACGGTTCGGGTCTCACCCCTGCGGTGTCATCGCCTTGCGTCCCTTGGCGCGCTCCAACCCCAACTTGCGCTCGCGCCAGATAATCAAAATCCCCGCCGTAATCACCAGCCCCGCCCCGATCAGCATGGTGCGCGTTGGCACCTCGTCAAAGGCGAAGTATCCGATCAGCAGCGCGAACAGCATCGAGGCATAGTCGAAGGGGGCAACCAAAGACGCATCCGCCTCGCGGTAGCTCGAGGTCAGCAGAATCTGCCCGACTCCACCGAGCAACCCGCAGGACACCAGTAGCGCGGTTTCCATCGGCGTCGGCACCACCCAGCCAAACGGCAGCGTGGTCAACGACAGCAACGTCGATGTCAGCGAGAAATAAAACACAATCGCGGCGGTCTTTTCGTTATGCACCAGCTTGCGCACGAACACCTGCGCCAAAGCCGCGCAAAACGCCCCGCACAGGACCAACATCGCGCCGAACGCCTCACGATGCGAAGCGGCGTCGCCCGACACGATGGTCAGGCGTGGCGACAGCACCACCATCACCCCGGCCAACCCCAAAGCCACCGAGGCGATGCGGAACAGCCGCACATCCTCGCCCAGAAACATCGCCGCGAACACCACCACCAGCAAGGGCGAGGCATAGCCAATCGCGGTGACTTCCGGCAGCGGCAGATAGGCAAGGCCCGCAAAGCCCAGGCCCATCGCCATGGTGCCCATCAACCCGCGCCAGAAATGCCCGAACAGATTATGCGCGCGAAACCCTGTCGCCAGTTCCTGCCGCATCGCCAGCCAAGCCACGATCACCGGCATCGCAAAGAACGACCGGAAAAACACCGTTTGCCCCGGCGGCACATGCTGGGCTGTCACCTTGATCAGCGAGGCCATCACGATAAACACCACCACCGAGGCCAGTTTCAGGCCAATGCCGCGCAAAGGGCGGGCGGGGGGATGGGCTGCAGCAGGGGCAGATTGTGTCATTTGATCCTCTGGCTTGAAGGACTTCCCCACAGTTCGCACTGGACGAAGCCTCTGCCATAAGCTTCCTTATTCAAAAGGAGATTACCATGCCGAAAGCAGCCCTATCCAACCGAATTGATCAGGGGCGCGGGATCACGCCTGCCGATATCGTGCTGAAGGGTGGCCTCGTCTATGACCTGATCAGCGGCGAGTTGGTGGCCTCGGATGTGGCGATCTGTGGTGATTGCATCGTTGGGGTGTTTGGCGATTATACGGGCCGAGTCGAGATTGACGTGTCGGGCAAAGTGCTGGTGCCGGGGTTCATCGACACGCATCTGCATATTGAATCCAGCCTTGTGACGCCGTTCGAATTTGACCGCTGCGTCAGCCCTCATGGCGTCACGACCGCTATTTGCGATCCGCATGAGATCGCCAATGTCTGCGGCCTGACTGGAATCACCTACTTCCTTGAAGCCTCCGCCCGCACCCTGATGGACATCCGCGTTAATCTCTCGTCCTGCGTGCCCTCGACCCATATGGAAACCACCGGCGCGCGGCTGGAGGCTGCCGATCTGGTGCCGCTGATGCATCATCCCCGGGTGATCGGGCTGGCCGAATTCATGAACTACCCCGGTGTTCTCTACAAAGACCCCGGCTGTATGGCAAAGCTGGAGGCGTTCAAAGGCCACCACATCGACGGCCACGCCCCCCTGCTGCGCGGCAATGATCTGAACGGCTATATTTCTGCGGGCATCAGGACGGAACACGAGGCAACCAGCTATGCCGAGGGTCTGGAAAAGCTGCGCAAGGGCATGCGGGTGCTGATCCGCGAAGGCTCGGTCTCGAAGGATCTGCACGCGCTTGTCGGCCTGCTGACCGAACGCCACGCGCCGTATCTGTGCTTCTGCACCGATGATCGTAACCCCCTCGACATTGGCGAGCACGGCCATCTGGATTACCTGATCCGCACCGCGATCTGCCTTGGTGCGCCGCCGCTTGCGGTCTACCGCGCCGCAAGCCTGTCAGCCGCCGAGGCCTTCGGGCTGAAAGATCGCGGGTTGATCGCGCCAGGGAAGCGCGCGGATATCGCTGTGATCGACAGTCTGGAAAGCTGCCGGGTCAGCCGGGTGTTCACGGGTGGGGTTGAGATCACCGAGACGGCCTTCGCCGGGCGGGAATTGATCCCCGAGGTGGCGCGGTATTCGGTGAAGGCCCCTGTGATTGAGGCGCAGCATTTCCGCACCGGCGGCAATCGGGTGGAAACGCCAGTGATCGGGATTTTGCCGGGCAAGATCATCACCGAGCATCTGACTTTTGATATCGCCCCCGAGGATGGCGACAAGCGGCCCGATATTGCCCGCGATCTGGTGAAGATCGCGGTGATCGAGCGGCATGGGGTGAATGGGAACAAGGCCACCGGGTTTGTGAAAGGCTTCGGGTTGCAGCGCGGAGCGATTGGATCGACGGTCTGCCACGACCACCACAACATCGCGGTGGTGGGGGCGGATTATGACGATATGGCGCTGGCGGTGAAACGGCTGGGCGAGATCGAGGGCGGCTTTGTGGTGGTCGAAGGTGGCCGCGTGCTGGCCGAACTGGCGCTGCCTGTGGCGGGGTTGATGAGCTTGAACTCGTTCGAGGAGGTGCGGGCGGATTTGGTGACGCTTCGGGCGGCGGCGGCCTCATTGGGGGTGACGCTGGAGGAGCCGTTCTTGCAACTGGCGTTCCTGTGCCTGCCAGTGATCCCCCATCTGAAAATCACCGATCATGGCATGGTCGATGTGGAGCGCTTTGAGGTGATGCCGTGACGGGTCCACGCGTGGACGGTGCATAAGTTTATCTGAAATCAATGATTTAACTTATCCCGTTCACCTTTCGGTAACTATTGCGCTGATGAGTTGGCGCAAAATGACGGGCCCGAACTTGCGCGGCACCGGTTGAATTTGAGTATTTTCAAAAGAGCAAATACCGCAACCCGCCGCTTGCTTGCCTGACCATATGCCCGGCTTTGTCAGGTGCTGCGCTGAAGCGATTGCTCTTTTGAAAATACTCAAATGCGACGCTTGCGCCGTTGCGTGTCGGTGTAGGCATTGCTTTGCGGGGCGGCTAGGCGCGATAGTTTGGCAACTTCGGGAGGGTTTCAGATGGCCAATACATCGCAGAGTTTGTTTGAGCGCGGCATGAAGGTGCTGGTCGAGGGGGTGTCTTCGGCCTCACGCGGGCCTGCGACCTTTGGCGGGGCGCCCCGCTATATGAGCCACGGTGCGGGGGCGCGGCTTTATGATGTCGATGGACGGGAATATATTGACTGGATGATGGCGTTTGGGGCTTTGCCTTTGGGCCATGCGCATCCGGCGATTGTTGAGGTTGTTTCGCGCGAGATCATGCGCGGCAGTCATTTTGCCACCGCCTTGGAGGTTGAGGTTGAGGTGGCCGAGATCCTTGTGGGCATGCTGCCGCATGTCGACAAGGTGCGCTTTGCCAATACCGGGACGGAAGCCTGCATGGCGGCGTTTCGGCTGGCGCGCGGCCACACCGGGCGGCGCAAGATCATCAAGTTTGAGGGGCATTATCACGGCTGGGCGGATAATATCCTGCTCAACACCAATCCGATGCCGATTGCGGCTTTGGGGCATCCGAATGATCCGATCCGGATTTGCGATTCGTCGGGGATACCGCCCGAGGCGCAGGCGGATACGATTGTCTGCCGCTGGAATGATATCGAGGCGCTGGAGCGGGTGATGGCGCTGCATGGGCCGCAGACAGCCTGTGTTGTCACCGAAGGTGTCATGTCGAACATGGGGGTGATCCCGCCGAAACCGGGATACCTCATGCGGATGCAAGAGCTGTGCCGTGCGCATGGCGCGCTGTTTTACCTTGATGAGACGGTGACGGGGTTTCGTCTGGCGGCGGGGGGCTGTGCGGAACTTTATGGGCTTAGCCCTGATATTGTCACCTATGGCAAGGCCTTGGGGGGCGGTTTGCCGATGGCGATGATCGGCGGACGGGCGGAAGTGATGGCGGGCTTGGAATGGGGCAAGGTCTTGCATTTTGGCACCCATAATGCCGGGCGGCTGGCTTTGCATGTCACCAAGGTGATGTTGCAAACCATGCTCGCCGATGATCAGTCGGGGTTTCGCCGCATCAAGAACCTGGGCAAGGCGATGGCCGATGAGGTGCGTAAGGTCGCCAAGCACTCGAACCGGCACAAGATCGTGGTGCAGGGGGTGAATTCGATGTTCCAGATCTTCTTCACCGATCTGGAAGCGGTGACGGATTACCGCGATTTCTGCGGCCATGTTGACCGGGCGAAATTTAGGGATTTCGCGCTGCGGCTGATGGATAAGGGCATCTACATGAACCCATCCGCCACGCTGCATTCGCTGTCATCTGTGGTGCATACCGAGGCGGATATCTCTGCGACCAGTGCCGCGATGGCGCAGGTGTTGGAAGAAATGCCGTGAAGATCGGCATCCTCGGCGTCGGGCATCTGGCGGAGTATCTGGTGCGGGGGGCGCACAGGACGGAGTCTGGGGGCGTCGAATTTGTGCTGAGCCCCCGGTCCGGCGACAAGGCGGCGAGGTTGGCGGAAACCCATCGCTGTACTGTCGCGGAAAGCAGTCAGGCGGTGGTGGATCAGTGCGAGATGGTGCTGGTCTGTCTGCCTGCGGCGAGTGGGCTTGCGGTGTTGCAAGGGTTGCAGTTTCGCGACGGGCAGTCGGTGTGCTCGGCGATGGCGGGGGCGTCGATCGGTGATTTGACGACGGCGGTGGCTCCGGCGGAGGCGTTTTGTGCGATGATGCCGGGGTTCGCCAATGCGTTCTCGGCAGGGCCGTCGCTGCTGTATCCGGGCGATGCAGAGTGGGAGGCATTTCTGGCGCGGCTGGGTTCGGTGCACCGCTTTACCGATGTGGATGCGTTTGAAACCGCAGCGGTATTTGGCGCGATGTCAGGCGCGTCGATCTTCCTGTTGCGGCATCTGGTGCGCTGGTATGAGCGGCGAGGTCTGGATGCTACGGTGGCGCGGGCTTTGGTGGCCGAGACCTTCCGGGGCAATGCCGAGGTGCTGTTGCAGGCGGAGGCGGGCTTAGATGAGATCGCGGTGGGGGTGACGACCAAGGGTGGCATCACCGAGCAGATGGTGGGCGTGCTGGATCAGCGCGGGGCGCTGGCGGCTTGGGATGAAGCGATGGACGGTGTGCTTGCGCGGATGGTGCCGGGGCGTTAGGTGTGTGGGACGCGGCGCTAGATGAATATTTGAGAAAGAGCAATTCGGGGGCGTTATCTGAGGATCAAACCGCCTTCGCGTTCCAGAAACGCCACCACATCGTCGATGCCTTTGCCGTTGCGCAACTGGGCCAGCACATAGGGGCGGTGGGCGCGGGCGACCTTGGTGTCGGCTTCCAGCAGGGTCAGATCAACGCCGACATAGGGTGCAAGATCGGTTTTGTTGATCACCAGCAGATCAGAACGGGTCACGCCGGGGCCACGTTTGCGCGGAATGTCTTGGCCCGCGGCGGTGTCGATGACGTAGATGGTGATATCGGCGAGTTCGGGGCTGAAGGTGGCGGCGAGGTTATCGCCTCCAGACTCGATCAGGATCAGGTCAAGGTCGGGGAAATGCTGGCGCAGATCGGCGATGGCGGCGAGGTTGATGCTGGCATCCTCGCGGATCGCAGTATGCGGGCAGCCGCCGGTTTCCACACCGCGGATGCGGTTGGCGGGGAGGACTTGTGCGCGGGTCAGGTAATCGGCGTCCTCGCGGGTGTAGATGTCATTGGTGATCGCGGCCATCGAGCAGCGCTTGGCGAGGGCGCGGCAGAGATGTTCGGTGAGGGTGGTTTTGCCAGCACCGACAGGGCCGCCGATGCCGACGCGGAGGGGGCCGTTTGGGTTGGTCATCGGCGAAAAATCCTGAGTTGTGGCGTTCATGTGCGGAAAATCCGCACAGGCAAAGTTTCGTGGCGCATTGCGACGATATCGGCGCGGATCGCGCTGGAATGTAGGGCTGAGAGGGGGGCGTGGGCGTATTCGGCGGCAAGGGTGGTGATGTGGGGGGCGAGATTTGCCAGCACCCTTTGCCCGTCGGTCTGGCCCAAGGGCACGAAGCGCACTGCGGCGGAGGTGAGTTGGGCGGCTAAGCCTTGCAGCCAGAGGGTGAGGACTTCGGTGGTTGAGACATTTAGGCTGGCCGTGGCGGCACCGACAGCGATGGGGTAGGGGCGGGCGGGGTGATCCGCCCCGGTTATTGCATTGATGGCGAGGGCGAAGGCGCGGCCTTGTTCTTGCAGTTCCGTCACCCGTTCTGCGCTGGGGGCGAGGGCGAGGATCAGGTCGGTGAGGCGCGCCAGATCGGCCTGCGGTTTGCGTGCATGGGCCAGAAGCACGGCGTCGATGCGGCCAGAGCCGTGGCGCAGGATGGCGGCGATCCATGCCTCAAGGTCCGCCGCCGTGCGAATGTCACCGTCGCTGATCGCCACCTCCAGCCCTTGCGAATAGGCGAAAGCGCCGATGGGAAAGGCGGGCGAAAGCCATTGCACAAGGCGGAGGCGGTCGGTCGGGTCAGCCATGCGCGCCGCCAAAGTTAAGGGCGAAATGGCCTGCGGGGCCGTGATCGTGGCCCCCATGATCGTGGCCCCCATGATCGTGACCCATCGTGCGGCCATGGCCGTAAGCACCACCTTCGGGGCGGAAGGCGGCGATGTGCAGGGTCAGGGTCGCGCCGAGGCCCTTCAGCATGGATTCGATCACCGGATCGCGGCGGATCACCAGATGGTCGCTTGCCACCTGACAGGGGGTGTGACGGTTGCCAATATGCCATGCGAGGCGCGCCAGATTGCCCGTCACCTGCACCAAGGGTTCTTCTGCCGCCACCACCGCCACCTTGCGGCTATCGTCGAGCAGGAAGGCATCGCCATCCTCTACCGAAATCGTCTCAGCCAGATCGACCATAAAGCTGGCCCCACTCTCGCAAGTCAACCGTTTGCGGCGCAGGAAGCGTTCGTCATAGGACAAGATCACCCGATCTATCGCGCCATCCGAGGCATTTCGCAGCAAGGATCGGGCGGGGAGCATGGTTATCCTTTCGGGGTGAGGGAGGTCAGGCCAAGGTCGCGGCTGGCGTCGCCGATACGGTCAACCACTTGAGTTTCCAGCCCAAACCCGAGGTCAGGGAAGTAAACCCAGCGGCGGGTCAGGTCGGTGCTTTTGTTGCGAAATATTGCCTCGACGGTTTGCACCCGGTAGCTGCAGCCGGACAGCTTGGCGGTGGTTTCCGCCATGAAGCGATAGTTGACGGTATAACTGGTGCGGTCGCGTTGCGAGATCGCCACCGGTCCAAGTTTGAAGCGCACCGCCTGAGCGCCACGCTCTGTCACGGTGGTATCCCATGTGGTTCCGGCTGCGGGCATCGGCGGCTGGGTGGCGAATCTGTAGCTGTAAGTGCCGCCCGGTCCGCCCTCGGCCTGATAGGTGTCTGTCGGCACCCAAACCCATTCGGCATCGTAAATCCCCAGCCACGACTGGCGCTTATCCTGCCAAGCGGTGTTGGAATTTACAGCGTAATCAATGGCAAAGCGCTTGCCTTCGGTGCGGATCATGCCTTGGCGGCCATCCTGGCGCGTGAAGCTGACACCATTGGCGAGGCTGGCGGCCGTCACGCAGTCGGCCTGTGCGGGCAAGGCTGACAGCAGCGGTACGATTAGAGCGGCAAGTTTCATGGCAAGTCCCCAAAGGTGGAATGCCGAAAACCTAATCCGCATAGCGGCGGCGTGCAACGCAGCGCCACGTTATTGGCAGGCGGATGGTCGCCTGTTTGGAATGACTTTTGGAAAGCGCTTAGTTGTAGGACGCTACGCCCAGGATGCGACGCAATTCGCCGTCGCGGGTCTTGCCAGCTGCCGCCAACTGCGCGTCGGTTTTCTCGCTGAGACGTTCTGCTTGCCCCATGCGCGCATGGGCGTCGGCCAACAGCGTCATCAGGTTTGCAAAGCCTACGAAAGGCGCTGCCAGGATTTGCCCAAGCGAGCGGGCGGATGCGGTCAGCGCGGATGTCTGTGTCATTGGAAACCTCGGATGTGATCCATATGTTTCCTCCCTGCGTGGTATTTGGGCGCACAAGCCAAATGAAACAACGCCCGAATGGGCATTGCTGCGTTGCGGCAATCGCATGGCTGCGCTGTTGCATCAGAACAGGAAATAGCGCTGTGCCAGCGGCAGTTCGGTGGCGGGCTCGCAGGTGAGCAGTTCACCATCGGCGCGGACTTCGTAGGTTTCGGGGTTGACGGTGATTTCTGGCCGAGCGTGGTTCAGGATCATGTCCGCTTTGCCAATCGTGCGGGTGTTTTTCACCGCAAGCACGGTCTTGCCCAAGCCCAGTTTGCCGCCAACATCATCGGCCAAAGCCGCTTGGCTGACGAAAGTGACGGTGCTGGCTTGCATCGCACGGCCTATCGCCCCGAACATCGGGCGGGAATACATCGGCTGCACCGGGATTGAGCCGTTGGGATCGCCCATCTGTGCGACCACTATCATGCCGCCCATCAGCACCATTTCGGGCTTTGCGCCGAAAAACGCCGGGTTCCACAGCACCAAGTCCGCCCGCTTGCCTTCGGTGATCGAGCCAATATGGGCGGAAACCCCATGGGTGATCGCCGGGTTGATGGTGTATTTCGCGACATAGCGGCGGGCGCGGAGGTTGTCGTTTGCGCCGGCTTCATCGGACAGGCGACCGCGTTGCAGCTTCATCTTATGCGCGGTTTGCCAGGTGCGGATGATCACCTCGCCAATCCGGCCCATCGCTTGGCTGTCGGATGACAGGATCGACAGCGCCCCCATGTCGTGCAGGATGTCTTCGGCCGCAATCGTCTCACGCCGGATGCGGGATTCGGCGAAGGCGACATCCTCGGGGATGGATTTATCGAGGTGATGGCAGACCATAAGCATATCCAGATGCTCCTCCACCGTGTTGCGGGTGTAGGGCATGGTGGGGTTGGTCGAGGACGGGATAATGTTGGCATGACCGACCACGCGCAGGATATCGGGGGCATGGCCGCCACCCGCGCCTTCGGTGTGAAAGGCGTGGATGGTGCGGCCCTTGATCGCCGCTAAGGTGTTCTCGACAAAGCCGGATTCATTGAGCGTGTCGGTGTGGATCATCACCTGCACGTCCATATCATCGGCCACCGACAAGCAGCAATCAATGGCGGCGGGGGTGGTGCCCCAGTCTTCATGCAGCTTCAGTGCCGAAGCCCCCGCCTTGACCATTTCGATCAGGCCAGCGGGCTGGCTGGCATTGCCCTTGCCGGAAATCCCGAAGTTCATCGGGATAGAGTCCAGCGCCATCAGCATCCGCCCGATATGCCACGGGCCGGGGGTGCAGGTGGTCGCCAGAGTGCCATGCGCGGGGCCGGTGCCACCGCCGAACAGCGTGGTGACGCCGGAATGCAACGCATCTTCGGCCTGCTGCGGGCAGATGAAATGGATATGCGCATCCATACCGCCGGGGGTCAGGATGCGGCCTTCGCCCGCGATAATCTCGGTGGAAGGGCCGATGATGATAGTGACATTCGGCTGGGTGTCGGGGTTGCCCGCCTTGCCGATCTTGTGGATCAACCCGTCGCGCAGGCCGACATCGGCTTTGTAGATGCCGGAGTGATCCAAGATCAGCGCGTTGGTGATCACGGTATCCACCGCGCCACCCGCGCGCGGGATCTGGCTTTGTCCCATGCCATCGCGGATCACCTTGCCGCCGCCGAACTTCACTTCTTCGCCATAGGTGGTCAGATCGCGTTCTACCTCGATGATCAGATCGGTGTCGCCAAGCCGGATACGGTCGCCCGTCGTAGGGCCATACATGGCGGCATAATCGGCGCGGGCGATGCGTGTGGTCATCAAAGATCTCCCATCACTTGGGCGTTGAAGCCAAACACCCGACGTAACCCTCCGTAGGGGGTCAGGCGGACTTCGCGGCTCTGCCCCGGTTCAAACCGCACAGCGGTGCCTGCGGCGATATCCAGGCGCATCCCGCGCGCGGCGCTGCGGTCGAAACTCAGGCCGGGGTTGGTTTCGGCGAAGTGGTAGTGGCTGCCCACCTGCACGGGTCGATCGCCGGTGTTGGCGACCATCAGGGTGATGCTGGTCTGGCCTGCGTTCAGTTCAATCGTGCCTTCGGCGGGGAACACTTCGCCCGGAATGATTTGGGGGGGGATCATTCGGCGCGGTCTTTGCGCAAATACAGCACCACCGCCACCGCAACGGCGGCGGCGGCCAGCATGGCAAGGTGGTCCGGTTCGGTTAAAATATGCCGCAGATTGGCGAAAAACGCGCTGTGGCTGTGATCGCCGGGATGGGCCAAAGCCGCCGATGGCAGCAGGGTCAGCATAGCAGTAATACGTTTCATATCAGCCTCTTATCGAATGGGGTGGTGGACGGTCACCAGCTTGGTACCGTCGGGGAAGGTTGCTTCGACCTGCACCGAATGGATCATCGTCGGAATGCCATCCATGCATTGATCGGCGGAAATCACATGCGCGCCCGCCTGCATCAGATCGGCCACGCTGCGGCCATCGCGTGCGCCCTCAACGACGAAATCAGTGATCAATGCGATGGCTTCCGGATGGTTCAGCTTGACGCCGCGCGCCAATCGCCCCCTGGCCACCATGGCGGCGACCGAGATCAGCAGTTTCTCACGCTCTCGCGGGGTCAGATTCATCCTTGCCTCCTACATCTGCCAAACGCGGGGCAGCGGACCTGTCCGCAAAGCCGCCAGCGCCTGGGCTATTTGTTGCTTCAAAGGCCAGCCGTCGCGGGCCACAATCCGGGCAATACATTTGCCATCCCAAGCCGAGGCGGCGGCTTCACAGCCTGGATGGGTCAGGGCGGCGCGCAGGCGGGGCAGAGCATCCTCTGCGCCTTGCGCGATCAGCGCGATCACCGCAAAGCCGCGCGCTTGGCCCAATAGTGCGGCGCTGGCATCGGCCAAGACAGAGGCCTCCAGCCGCACCGTCTCGGCCCAAATCGGGCGGCCTGCGCGCCGCACCATCCGCGCATCGGTCAGCCGGGCGATTGACAACGTTTCGCCCATCGCATGACGCCCGAGGATAACGGTTTCGCACAGCAAACAACTGGCCTCCGCCGCCAGATCAATCTGCGTCTCGCGGGCTAAATGACTGGCCTCAAACAAAATCGTCTCTTGCGGAAGCCAGTCGAGATGCCCCTTCGCGCCCACCACTGCGCTGACCTTCGCCCGCGCCGCAGCGCCGCGGCTGGCATAGACCCGCTCGGCGGTTTGTGTGGTGGCCGTCACCCGACACCCCGCGGCAACATCGAGACTGTAGGACAAAGCATCGCCATCCGTCAGCCCGCCCGAAGTGTTCAGAAACACCACCTCCGGCACGTCCGCCACCTTTGGCAGCATCGCCTTCGCCGAGCCGCTTTGCGCCAGATCGACCAGATGCGCACGGCCATCCAGACAGCGAAAGCTGGCGAAAGCCGAGCCATGGCTGCGCTGCATTGGGGTGGCCGGGGTCGCGAGCATCAGAGTCTCCTCGACCCCGATTACAGCACTGGCTTCGGGTCGCGGAAATGCACCGGGCGGAGACCTGCCGCTCTGTGTGCGTTCGTAGGTGACTTATGCCAAAATTAAAATCATGAAGCACGAATTATAGGCAAATTGCCGATGCCGATCTTACTCGTGTCGCTGGAAGATCGCAGCTTATCGCGGTGGCGCCGTGGTATCGCGCACCACCAGCCGCAGCGGCAAAGCCGCCTGCGCAACCACGTCCCCCGCCATCCGCGCTGCCAACTGTGCCACAGCCTGCACGCCAATCTCGGGCAATGGCTGCGCCACCGTGGTCAGCGCCGGTAAAACATAACGCGCTTCCGGCAGGTCATCGAACCCGATCACCGAGATATCATCCGGCACCGAGAGCCCCAAACCAATCGCCGCATGAACCGCGCCAATCGCTGCAATATCGGTGGTGCCGATCACCGCTGTGGGTCGTCGCACTCCGCTGCTTAGACGGAGAATCCGCACCGCCAACTCCCGACAGGCATTGAAATCATGCGCGGGCCCCAACACCACCTGCGCGGTAAAGCCTGCCTCGCCCAGACGCTCGATCGCGCCCCGCACCCGCGCCTGCACCGGCGGGCTGTGCTGCGGCGCGCCGATCACCGCAAAGTGGCGATGTCCCAAGCCCAGCAAATGTTCCGCCATCATCCGGCCGCCAGCCAGGTGATCTGCGGCCACGCTCAGCACCGCCAAGCCCGGCAAAGCCCGGTCGATCGCCACAATCGGAATCCCGGCATCCACCAGGCGCTGATACTGCGTGCTGTCTTCCAGCACGCTCGCCGCCAACACGCCATCGACTTGCTGCGATAGCAGCATCGTGATGTAGCGCGCCTCTTGATCCGCACTTTCATCGGTGCAGCAGATCAGCGCTTGTAGCCCGCGTCGGAACAATTCCTGCTCGATCACATGCGCCAATATGCCAAAGAACGGCACGTCCAGCGCGGGCAAAACCACCCCCACCATCAGGCTGGTGCCGCTGCGCATCCGTCGGGCATTGGCGTTCGGCGTGAAGGCTAGGGCTGTAATCGCCTGATCAACCCGAGCCCGCGTCGTTGCACTGACATAGCCGCTGTTATTGATCACCCGCGACACTGTGGTCACCGAGGCTCCGGCCTGTTTGGCGATGTCGCGGATACTGGTCATATGGCGTGCGCGCCCCGCTGTCGAAGATCTCGTTTTGTGCCAGTTCCATATCCGGCTTGTGTCAAAGCTAGCGCGGCTCTATCGCTTTGCAATACCTTCTCATCCCAGCCAGATTTCCCTGTGCTGCCAGACCGGAGCCAGACCCGATGCAGACCCTGACCCGCATTACCGCTGTGCTGGCCATCGCCTTGACGCTGGCCAGCTGTCAGGTCGGCTCTGGCTTTACCTCATCGCGCGCCGCCCCGGTGCTGGGAGGCGCGCTGCAAATCGGCGTGCCGCCCGGCTATTGCATTGACGGTAAGGCCAGCCGTGAAAGCCGCGATACCGCCGTCATTCTGATGGGGCGTTGTAGCGATGCGATGAAGGCGACCCCGGCGCTGATCACTGTGTCCATCGGGCCGGGCGGCTCGGCGGGGGTGATGACCGCAGGCGGTCCGGCACTGGCCGCGTTCTTCGCCTCAAAACAGGGACGCGCCACTCTGTCGCGTTCGGGCCGTGCAGGGGATGTCAAAATCATTGCGGCTTTGGGCTCGGGAGATGCGTTCCTGCTGCACCTGCAAGATCGCAATGTCGGCGAATATTGGCGCGCGGTGATCGGGGTCAAGTCGCGACTGGTCACGCTGTCGGCCACGGGCACCGATGAAGTACCTGTCGACCCAACCGAGGGGCGCAAAATCCTCGAAAAAACCCTGGACGCCCTGCGCGCCGCCAACAAAGCGCCCGCATGAAGCGCTGATCCATCGCAGATGCGACAGTTCTTTGCAGATCGCCGTGCTTTAGGGTGGAGTATTAAGATTTTTGCAGTGATAACAGCATAGTTTCCATATATTCAACAATGACACCCTCTAGGGAAAGCACGGGACGGTTTCATGGCGGGGCGAATGTCAGGGTTGGTTGATCGGCTGTTGCACAAGCGGGCGTTGCGCCGCTGGGGCGATGCCGCCGATGGCGCGCCCGCCACTGATCTTGACGGCTTGCGGGGCTTGCGCAATCGCGCCCGTGCGCTCCGCCGCAATCTGGATCGGGTGATCCACGAGGCCGACCACCGCCTTGCTTTGCCGGTGATCGGCTCCAACATCATCCGCAAACCGTTAGGCACCGATTGGTCTTGGCGACCTGAGTTGTGGAAGGGCTCGATTCCGGTGCCGGGGTTTGCCAGCGTGCCCGGCAAGGCCCCGATCTACGACGGCGCGACGATTTTCCACGATTGCCGCCGCTCTGAACTCACCGTCCGACAGATCCGAAACACGCGTGAGGCCGATATCGCGCCGTTTGGCTTTCGCATGGATGTGTTCCGCTTTGACGGCTCGTTCCTGTCGCTGGTGGTTGATCTGCCGGAAGATGCCGCGCGGGGCCTCAAGCAAAACCACGTCATCCGCATGGATGTGATCGTCGAGATGGAAAAGCCGCTGGAAATCTTCGCCCGGCTGAACATCAAACATGGCCCCAACATCGAACAGATCGTCCGTGAACTGCCGCTGAATGAAGAAGAGGTGATGGTGGAATTTGACCTCGCCTATTCCAAGATCAACGAAAAGCGGGTGGAAAAGCTCTGGGTCGATCTGATCTTCGAAGGCCCCGAGATGAACCAGATCATCCTGCGCGATGTGACCTTCTCGCGCCGCCCGCGCGCCGAACTCTGAGGTTTTGATGCCCGACACCACACTCACCAAAACCCGCATCCGCGCTGGCATCTGGGAAGGCGTGCTGACCGGCACGTCTGGCACCCCGGCCTTGGATGTGCTGCATCTTGAGCAACCCATCGCGGGCGTTACCGTTGCCGCCATCCCCGACCGCCCCGGCGAATTTGCCGTACAAGTACCGATCCCGGCGGAATTGCTCAGCGAAGGTGTGCAAACCTTCCTGATCCGCAATCGCGGCACCGGGCAGACCCTCGCACATTTCACCATCATCACCGGGGTCGCGATGGAAGATGACGTGCGCGCCGAACTGGACCTGTTGCGCGCCGAATTGGACATGTTGAAGCGCGCGTTCCGCCGACACTGTCTTGAAACCGCGATGTAGCCCAAGCATTTGATGCAGAATGATTGCTGCGCAGCAAAAGTGCGGCATTGTGCAAACATCGCTGCGCAGCATCGCTCTGCAAAAACATCACCAGATGGCAATTGGTGTCGTCGCCAATCTCTTTCTTGCAAAATCCCCAAGACACCTCCGGCCCTTGCGCAGAAGTGTTAAAAAAGCCCTAACAACACCCATCTAACAGCTTGATTTTACTCAACCGCAACCTCTGTCCACGCGTGGACACATCCGTAGCCGTGACGCCGCGTTCTGGATGACAAAATCCCAAAATCCAGACATCCTTCGCCCAACCCGGAGGACTACGATGCCCTATCCCCACCTGCTCGCCCCGCTTGATCTCGGGCATACCACCCTGAAAAATCGGGTGCTGATGGGTTCGATGCACACCGGGCTGGAAGAGACCGGCGACTGGAACCGCGTCGCGGAATTCTACGCAACCCGCGCCCGTGGAGGGGTCGGATTGATGGTGACAGGCGGCATGGCCCCCAACCGCGAAGGCGGCGTGTTTCCGGGGGCGGCGGGCCTGTTCACCGATGCTGATATTCAAAATCACCGCATTGTAACCGACCGAGTCCACGCAGCGGGCGGCCTGATCGCCATGCAAATCCTGCACGCTGGAAGATATGCCTATTCAAAAGACTGCGTCTCGGCCTCGGCGGTGAAATCCCCGATTTCACCGTTTCCCCCGCGCGAACTGGATGAAGACGGCATCGAGAAACAAATCGCCGACATCGTAACCGCCGCGACCCGCGCCCGCGAGGCGGGCTATGATGGGGTCGAGGTGATGGGGTCCGAGGGGTATTTCCTGAACCAGTTCCTCGTCACCCACACCAACCACCGCGAGGATCGCTGGGGCGGCAGTTTCGAGAACCGGATGCGCCTGCCGGTCGAGGTGGTCCGCAGGGTCCGCGAGGCTGTGGGGCCGGATTTCATCCTGATCTATCGGATCAGCCTGATCGACCTGATCCCGAATGGCTCGACTTGGGAGGAGGTCGTCTTGTTGGCCCGCGCAATAGAGGCTGCCGGGGCGAGTATCCTCAACACCGGTATCGGCTGGCACGAGGCCCGCGTGCCCACCATTGCCACCTCGGTCCCCCGCGCCGCTTTCGCGCATCTCACCGCCCGGTTGCGGCCCGAGGTTTCGATCCCGGTGATCACCTCGAACCGGATCAACACGCCTGAGGTGGCCGAGGCTTTGCTGGCCGAGGGGGCCGCCGATATGGTCTCAATGGCGCGGCCTTTCCTCGCTGACCCGGATTTCGTCGCCAAAGCGGCGGCGGGGCGCGCGGATCACATCGCGCCCTGTATTGCCTGCAATCAGGCGTGTTTGGATCACACTTTCTCGGGCAAGCTGACCTCTTGCCTCGTCAACCCGCGCGCCTGTCATGAGACGGTGCTGTCCTACGATCCCGCATGGGCTCCAAAGCGGGTCGCGGTGGTCGGGGCCGGGCCTGCGGGGCTGATGACGGCCTTGGTCGCGGCCAAGCGGGGGCATCGGGTGACGTTGTTTGATCGGGCCGCAGTCTTGGGCGGGCAGTTGAATTTGGCCCGCTTGGTGCCGGGAAAAGAGGAGTTCAACGGGCTGGTGGAGTGGTTCGTGGCCTCAGTTGTGGCCTCGGAAATTGAGACGAGGTTGGGTCAGGCCGCCGGGGTGGATGATCTGCGCGAGTTTGATGAGGTGGTGGTGGCGACCGGGGTCAGGCCGCGTGATCCGGGGATCGCGGGGCAGGAGCGAGGGCTTTCCTATATTGAGGTGCTGCGGGGAGCGCCGGTGGGGTCGAAGGTCGCGGTGATCGGGGCCGGGGGGATCGGGTTTGATGTGGCGGAATTTTTGGTGGCGGGCGGGCATTCGGCGACGGAGCATCCTGCGGAATGGCGGCGGGAGTGGGGGGTGGGCGATCCGAGCGTGACGGCGGGGGGGCTGGCGGAGCCGAACCCGGATTTGCCTGCGCGGGAGGTTTGGTTGCTGCAGAGGAAGCCGGAGAAACCGGGGCGGGGGTTGGGGAAAACCACCGGATGGATCCATCGCGCGGCCTTGCAGATGAAGGGCGTGAAGATGTGGGGCGGGGTGAGTTATCTTGGGATCGAGGCGGGGGGCTTGCGGATTTCGCGGGATGGGGTCGAGGAAATGTTGGCGGTGGATCACGTGGTTCTGTGTGCGGGGCAGGTGCCGGAGCGGGGGCTGGCGCACCTTTTGGCTGCGGCTGGGATCGCGTGCCATGTGATCGGAGGGGCGGATGTGGCGGCGGAACTGGATGCCAAGCGGGCGATTGATCAGGGCGCGCGTTTGGCGGCTCGGCTGTAAGTGTCCACGCGTGGACACTTACGAGTGTCATATGATTTCAATGGCTTAGAGGGTGCCTGTTAACGGCTTGTTAGGACTTGCCCGCTGGCAGAATAGCATCCATCGCGTCTTTCACAGCGCCCATAGGCTGATCGTCAGAGCCCCAAGCCTGCACGAAAGCGCCATCCGGGCCGATCAGCACTTTGTTGAAATTCCAGCCCGGAACAAAGCCGATTGTATCGCTGATCCAAGCGTAGAACGGATGCACCTCGCCCGCCGCGACATGGGCGATGGTGGTCATCGGCAGGGTCAGATTGTAGTTCAACTCGCAGAAGTCTTTCACCTCGGCCTCGGAGGCGAGTTCCTGGTTGAAGTCATCCGAGGGCACCGCCAGCACCACGGCCTTGTCGCCGTAGTGGTCTGACAAGGCTTGCAGATCGGCATATTGCGGGGTGTAGCCGCACATCGAGGCGGTGTTGACCACCAGCACCGGCTTGCCGCGCCATTTCGCGGTGTCATAGCTGCCGCCGTCGATGGCGGTGAACTGGAAGCTGGGGGCGGGATCGGCGGCTTGGGCCATGGGGATTGCTCCGGGTTGCGACAGGACCAAGGTTGCAGCCAAAACGGTGCAAATTGCAAGCGGGCGTTGCGGTGTCATGCGGGCCTCCGGTAGGGTTTAGTTAGATACGTTTCGACGCAGAGAGTGGATCAATTACTGGCAGGCTGGGGGGCGAGCTGTTGGGGGCAAGGGATTTGACAAACGCCAGCGGTAGACATTGCCCTTGGGCAGCGGATTGGCGAAACGTTGCTTTGAGGCCATTGCGGACGGTCGGAACCTCGTGTGATGATCGCACCAATGCATTCACTGTGATGAGGGACAAGTCAGGTGGGGGGAGCGGGAGCTGGCGCTGGCATTTTCTTCCTTCTCCCTCTTATTTTTGGTGCCCCAGTGGTCTGGCTGGTGGTCGCATTCTTCGCTTACTAGTGTTGCCAAAGTGGACATGTGCGGCAGTAATTCTCTCTTTCGTTTCTTGCTGCCCGCTTGCCGTCCTTTGATATGTGGAGGCCGGGTCAGTTCTGGGCAAAGTGGCACTATCTGTCAGTTTCGCCCTTTCCGTTTGTGCATTACTGGCGATACCTGCCGCAATGGCTTTCAGAATACTAACCATTTTCATCGCTATGAGAGCCCGCAAGAAGTAATGTTGTGCTCCTTTGTTCACATGGGTATGTCCGCTTCGTCCGCATAGCTGACTGCGGCCACCGCCAAGTGTCATGATATCCCGCCGCGTCGGGCAGTTCCGTCACCCCTTCGCGTCGAGCAAGGGGTGTTGTCCAGCAAACCTACATTTGCAAAATCTCGCCAACAGACGCCTCAGCCGCGAATCGTGTCGCCTTTTTGCAGGGTTGGGAACAACTCGATCACCTCGCCGCCGATGGTGCCGGAGGAGTGTTTGCCCGCGATGATTTCGGCGGCAACGCGGCCGATTTCTAGACGGCAGGCGTCCATTGTTGCCAGTTTGCGCGGCAGACCATCGAGCAGTTCGACGCCGTTGAAACCCGCAAGGCCGATCTGTCCCGGTACATCGAGGCCCTTGTGCAGGCAATAGAGCAAGCCGCCCGCGCCGATCATGTCGTTGGAA
Source organism: Cypionkella sp. (assembly GCA_046590425.1). Taxonomy (GTDB): domain Bacteria; phylum Pseudomonadota; class Alphaproteobacteria; order Rhodobacterales; family Rhodobacteraceae; genus Cypionkella. The sequence goes on from JBKJTI010000146.1 coordinate 19,579, forward strand.
TAATACAGGAAATCGACCTGCGGGCTGCGGGTAAGCACGGCCTCGGTCATCTCGCGGCCTTTCAGCAGGGCGGAGCCGCCGGAGTAAAACTCGCGGTCCACGAGGCTTAGGCCTGCTTTCGCGAGGGCTTCTTCAAAGCCTTCGAGGCGTTTGCGGGCGCGGTGATCGTGCGGCATCATCGTGCCAAGGAAGGCGATGTTGCGATAGCCTGCGGCGATGATCGCCTCGGCCATCTGACGGCCGGCGCGGCGGTGCGAAATGCCGACGGCAGAATCGACCGGAGTGCCGTCGATATCCATGATCTCGACAATCGGTATGCCGGCTTGCCCCAGCATGGCTCGGGCGGCTTCGGTATGTTCCAGCCCTGCGAGAATCACGCCGGAAGGCCGCCATGACAGCATCTCATAGAGCACGGATTCTTCGTGGTCTGGCGAATAATTGGTAACGCCGACAACGGGTTGCAGGCCGGTGTCTTCCAGCGTGTCAGAGATGCCCGTCATCACTTCGGGGAACACCATGTTCGACAGCGACGGGATGATCACGGCGACCAGATTGACGCGTTGGCTGGCCAAAGCGCCTGCGATCTTGTTCGGCACATAGCCCAAGCGGCGGGCGGCTTCCTGCACCCGTTCCCGCGTGCTGTCTGAGACATCACCGCGATTGCGCAGCACGCGGCTGACGGTCATTTCGCTGACGCCCGAAGCTTCGGAGACATCGCGGAGGGTCAGAGTGCGGCGCGGCTCGGGGATCGGGGGTTTGCTCAAGGGAATGGCCTGTGAAAGGGTTTCTTCCTTGTTATCGTCTATTCCGCCTATGTCCAAGCCCCCGTTCCTATTCTTGTTTGAACCCGTATCGGGGTGGGCGGTGCGCGTAAGATAATGCTTGTTCTGTGGGCGGGGCTGCGATATGTTAGCGGTAACAGCATTCGTGCTGGCGATATTCGGCGCGTCCTGCAAGCTCTCAACCCAGACGCGACGGACCCGAGGGGGAGTGGTGGGCCAAAAGTCA
>JBKJTI010000256.1:0-9274 GCA_046590425.1 Cypionkella sp.
TGATCGGGTCGGCGGGCTGAGAACTCGGATGCCTCCGGCTAGCCGGAATGCTTTAGCATTCCGGCCCGGATATTTAAGCCAAGATGGAAGCCCTTAAGGGATTTGCTCTTTCTTAAATACTCCCGCCGGAGGCTCTTTCTTGTTACATCACCGCACCGATTTGCCATGGCACGAACTCGGCACCACCGAAGCCGAGCTCTTCGGAGAAGGTGCGCGCACCGGAAGCCACCGCGATGACTTTCTCAAGGATTTCAGCACCTTTTGCGGCGATGCTCACGCCGTTTGTGAGGATGTCACCGCAGTTGATATCCATGTCTTCCGACATCCGGGCGTACATTTCGCTGTTGGTGGCCAGTTTGATGCAGGGGCTGGGTTTGTAGCCCGAGACTGATCCGCGTCCGGTGGTGAAGATGATCATCGTGGCCCCAGACGCGATTTGGCCGGTGACCGAGCAGGGATCATAGCCGGGGCTGTCCATATAGGTGAAGCCGGGGGTGGTGATGGGCTCTGCGAATTTATACACACCAACCAACGGCGCGGTGCCGCCTTTCGCGACAGCGCCCAGTGACTTTTCAAGGATCGTGGTCAGCCCGCCCTTTTTGTTGCCGGGGGAAGGGTTGTTGTCCATCTCGCCGCCGTTGCGGGCGGTGTAGTCTTCCCACCATTGGATGCGTTCCAGCAGTTTGTCGCCGACTTCTTTTGATACGGCGCGACGGGTCAGCAGGTGTTCGGCACCGTAAATTTCAGGCGTTTCTGACAGAATCGTGGTGCCGCCCATCTGCACCAGCAAGTCGGACATATGTCCCAGTGCCGGATTGGCGGTGATGCCAGAGTAGCCGTCTGATCCGCCGCATTGGAGGCCGATCATCAGCTTTGAGACGGGGGCTGGAGCGCGGGCGGTGTGGGAGGCGACCTCGGCCATTTCGCGCAGAACCTTCAGGCCCGCCGCAATCGTGGCCCTAGTGCCGCCGGTTTGTTGAATGGTCATGTAGCGGAAATTGCCATCCGGGCGCAGGCGGCCCTGGCCGACCAGATCGGGCACCTGCATGACTTCGCAGCCCAGACCCACCAGCAGGATGCCGCCGAAATTGGCGTTGCGGGCATAGCCTTTCAGAGTGCGCATCAGGGTGTCGTAGCCCTCATTGACGCCAGACATACCGCAGCCAGTGTTGTGCACGATCGGCACGAAGCCGTCGATATTGGGCATCGCCGACAGCACCGGGTCTTTTTCGGCCGCTTCGGCGATGAAGCGGGCGACAGAGCCGGAGCAGTTCACGCTTGTCAGAATCCCGATGTAATTGCGGGTGCCGACCTGACCGTCGGCGCGGTGGTAGCCCATGAATTCACGCGGCGGCAAAGCGGGAAGCGGACGGCTTTCGCTGCCGATGGCGTAGTCGTCGGTATGTGGCCCCATGCCAAGATTATGGCTGTGAATATGCGCGCCGGGGGCGATATCGCTGGTGGCCTCGCCGATGATCTGGCCGTAGCGGATGACCTGTTCGCCCACCGCAATCGGTCGGGTGGCGATTTTGTGGCCGCGGGGAATCGCTTGGGTGGTGGGCGTGTCGAGGCCGCCCGGTTGTGCGCCGGCAGGCAGATCGACCAAGGCGATCACAAGATTATCGGCTGAATTCAACCGTATCACACTTTGATTGCTTTGTAACATTTCGCTGTCGCCTTTGCTTGATCCCGAGGCTTGGCTCGGCTAACATGTTAGCATGTTACAATCCGATGTTGCCTTCCCACAAGACCCGATCGCGGATAATCACCGCTTGCAACCGCTTGAAGCGTTCTCTGGTTCGCTGGGCGCGAAAGTGTATCAGACGCTGCGGCAGGCGATTTTATCGCTGAGTTACCGCCCCGGTGAAATCTTGCGAAAGCCCGAGATTTGCGCCGAATTGGGTGTCTCGCGCAGCCCTGTGTCGGATGCGGTGGCGCGGCTGGCGGGGGAAGGGCTGGTTGATGTGGTCCCCCAAGCCGGCACCTATGTGGCGCGATTCTCGATGGCGGAGATTCGCGAGGGCGCGTTTCTGCGTGAGGCGATTGAGTTGCAGGCGATCGAAATGGTCGCCGAAACCATCAGCGATGAGCAGTTGGTGGCGTTGCGCCGCAACATCACCGTGCAGGCGGCGCTTTTGGCGGATGGTGATTTTCCGGGCTTTTACCAGCTCGATGGCGAGATGCACGAGTTGATCCGCAGCTTTACCGGCTATCGCAAGCTGTCAGCGGTGGCCGAAACCGCTTGGGTGCATGTCGAGCGGGCGCGGCGGTTGGTGCTGCCGGTCGATGGCCGGGTGGCGGCGACGCTAGAGGAGCACCGCGCGATTCTTGCGGCGCTGGAGGCGCGTGATCCGCTGGCGGCTCGGGCGGCGATGCGGGCGCATCTGCGCAAACTGGTGACGTATTTAGAGCCGCTGGAGCGCAGTCACCCAGAGTTGTTTAATCCCTAAGGCCCGGTTTGTTTGGGGACGCGGGACGGGGGTTTCACCCCCCCGCGCAGCGAAGGGCCGCTTCCCCCGTGGGATATTTTCGCGCAGAGGATGACAATTCTAGACAAAGTTTAGTCAAACTGGGGCGTCGGGGTGCAGCAGGCCTTGGGCTTTTAAATCGGCCCAGAGGGAGGGCGGAATCGCGGTCTGCGCTGCGGTGACGTTGCTGTCCATCTCGGCCACGCCCTGACCGCCGGGGATGTTTGAGACCACCGCTGGATGGCGCAAGGGGAACTGGAAGGCGGCATCGACGAGGCGGACGCCATGAACTGTACAGGCGGTTTGCAGGGCGGTGACGCGGGCAAGAATAGCTTCCGACGCGGGATCATAGTTGTAGAACGCGCCGGGTTTCGGGCCGGTCGCGAGGATACCGGAGTTATAGGGACCGCCGATCACGATGCCGACGCCACGTTTTGTCGCGAGGGGCAGGAAGCTGACGAGCGGCGCTTGTTCCAGCAGGGTATAGCGACCCGCCAGCAGGAACAGGTCGAAATCACCACGCTCCAGCAACCACTGGCAGGGTTGCCATTCGTTCACCCCGGCACCGAAGGCCCTGATCACGCCTTGCTCGCGCAGCTCCAGCAGGGCCCGGTAGCCACCAGACATGAATTCGCTGAGTTTGGCGTCAAGACCGGATTGCGAGCGGTGGTTGGCGACGTCGAGATCATGGGCATAGAGTATGTCGATACGGTCAAGGCCGGTGCGTTCAAGCGACGATTCGAGCGAGCGCATCACGCCGTCATAGCTGTAATCGTAGACCTCATTCCGGGCGGGCACCTCAAACCATTTGCCCATACCGTCGCGCTGATCGGGCTGACAGGGGCGCAGGTGGCGACCGATTTTGGTCGAGATAACGTAGCTGTCTCGGGGCTTGCCGCGCAGGAAATGGTTCAGCCGGGTTTCCGACAGGCCAAGGCCATAGAGCGGGGCGGTATCAAAATAGCGCACGCCAGCCTCCCAGGCGCGGGTCAGGATGGCTTGGGCATCCGCTTCCGAAATCGCGCGGTAGAGGTTGCCGATCGGGGCGGCACCAAAGCCCAGTTCGGTGAAATCCAAGCCGCCATTGCCCAAACGATCCCAGTGTCTGATCCGCATCTTCGTCCCCTCGATTTTTGCTGACATGCTAGTATGTTCTGTCTTCCCGGCCAATGGCTTTCGCGCTAGCCTTTGCAAAACGGGAGGGTTTTATGACACGCTTTGCGCAGGTGTTTGGGGCGGAGAAACCGGTGATCGCGATGGTGCATCTGGGGGCGATGCCGGGGACGCCGTTGCATGATGCACAGGCTGGGGTTGAGGGCATTATCGCCGGGGCATTGGCGGATCTGGCGGCGCTTCAGGCGGCAGGCTTTGATGCGGTGATGTTCGGCAATGAGAATGATCGGCCCTACGAATTGCGCGTGGATCAGGCGAGCACTGTGACGATGGGCTATGTGATTGGTCGCCTGCGGGGTCAGATCACCGTGCCGTTTGGGGTCAATGTGCTGTGGGATCCGCAGGCGACGATGGCCCTGGCGGCGGCGACCGGGGCAGCTTTCGTGCGTGAGATTTTCACCGGCACTTACGCGTCAGATATGGGGGTTTGGGCACCGGATGCCGGGGCAGCTTTGCGCTATGGCCAGCGCATTGGCGCGGGCGGGGTGGCGAAATTGTATAACGTTTCGGCAGAGTTCGCGGGGTCTTTGGACCCACGCAGTCTGCCGGATCGGGCGCGCTCGGCGGTGTTTTCCTCGATCCCCGATGCAGTTTTGGTCTCGGGCGCGATCACCGGGGAAGCCGCGAAGATGGTAGACCTTGAGGCGGTTAAGCGCGTCCTGCCGACCACGCCCGTGCTTGCGAATACCGGGGTGAAGCATGACACGGTGGCCGAGGTTTTGCGGGTGGCCGATGGTTGCATCGTGGGCTCGGCTTTGAAGCAGGGCGGCGATACCTGGGCCTCGGTGGACCCGGCGCGGGCGCGCGATTTCATGGACCGCGTGCGCGCGGAGCGTGGGGCATGATGCGCGGGCTTTTGACCGAATTGATGCTGATTCCCGGCCTTTCTGGTTATGAAGAACGGGTGGCGGACTGCATTGCGAGCCATCTTGACAGCTTGGGTATCGCGCATCGCTCGGATCGCTTGGGTAATCTGATCGCCACCCTACCGGGTGATCCGGCGGCCCCATCGGTGATGGTGTTCACCCATATGGATCAGTTGGGCTTTATCATCCGAAAGGTCGAGGACTCAGGCCTGCTCCGGCTGGAGCGTTTGGGTGGCGTGCCGGAACGGGCTTTGGCGGCGCAAGCGGTGTTGATCTGCACGGAACAAGGCGATCTGCCGGGGTTGATTGCCAACAAAAGCCACCATGCCACCACGCCGGATGAGAAGTATCGGGTGGTGCCCTATGCCGAACTTTACGTCGATGCGGGTTTCGCTGGCCGTGCCGAGGCCGAGGAGGCAGGGGTGCGGATTGGCTGCCCAGTGGTTTATCTGCCGCGCGTGATGGAGCTGGCTGGGGATCGGTTGGCGGGCACTTCTGTTGATGATCGCGCTGGTTGTGCGGCGCTGATTGATCTTGCGCGGCGGCTGAAGGATCGGAAATCCGGCCCGACGGTGCATCTGGTCTGGTCGGTGCAAGAGGAATACAACCTGCGCGGGGTGCTGCCTGCGGCGACGGCCTGCGCGCCGGATATTGCCCTGCAGATTGATCTGCTTTTGGCCTGCGACACCCCCGATATGACCCAGCGCGGTGAGATGACATTGGGCGGTGGGCCGGGTATTTCGCTGTACTCCTTCCACGGGCGCGGCACGTTGAACGGGGTTATTCCACATCCAACGCTGGTGAAGTTGTTTGAGGCGGCGGCACAGGCGCGCGGCCTGCCGCTGCAACGCTCGGCCCATACCGGGGCGTTGACCGATCTGTCTTATATCCAGTTCATGGGGACAGAAGGTGTTGCCTGTCTGGATGTGGGATTCCCGATGCGCTATAGTCACTCCGCCTTGGAGGTGATTGATTTGAGTGATCTTTCCGGGATGGTTGATCTGCTGGACCAGGCTTTGTCCCAGATAGGACCGGGCTTTGATCTCAGCCGGAGACCACGATGAATTACACCCTTGGCGTCGACATTGGCACGTTCGAGACCAAAGGCGTGCTGGTGGATGCCTCGGGTACGATCGTCGCACAAGCCACGCGGTCGCATAAGATGCTGGTGCCGCAATCGGGCTGGGCGGAACATCGCGCCCAAGAAGATTGGTGGGAAGATTTTGTTTTTGTTACCAATATGTTGCTGGCAGAGTCTCAGGTAAAACCTGAAGGTATAGCCGCCGTGGCCTGTTCAGCCATTGGCCCCTGTATGCTGCCCGTGGACGCGGCAGGTAAGCCGTTGATGAATGGTGTGCTTTACGGAGTCGATACCCGCGCGGCGGCTCAGATTGAGCAACTGGCCAAGCGGATCGGTGCCGATGGGATCATGGCGCGCTGCGGCAATGCTCTGACCTCACAATCGGTGGGGCCGAAGATTCTGTGGCTGAAGCAAGAACGCCCCGAGGTTTACGCCAAGACTGCGAAGGTGCTGTCGGCGACGCCGTATCTGACATGGAAGCTGACCGGGGAATATGTGATCGACCACTATACAGCGGCAAATTTCGCGCCGCTATATGATGTTGACCGACTGGCTTGGACGGACGAGTTGACCGCTGACATCCTGCCGCTGGACCGTCTGCCGCGCCTTGCGTGGAGCACAGAGATCGCAGGGCATGTGACGGCAGAAGCAGCGGCGGAAACCGGGCTGGCGGTGGGCACTCCGGTGACAGTCGGCACGATTGATGCGGCGGCAGAGGCGGTGTCGGTCGGGGTGAAAGACGCGGGCGATATGATGATGATGTATGGCTCGACCATCTTCATCATCCAACTGACGAAGGAGCCGGTGCGCGACCCTCGGATGTGGTATGCGCCTTGGCTTTATCCGGAGCAGCACGCCTCGATGGCGGGGTTGGCGACCTCGGGCACGCTGACGCATTGGTTTCGCGATCAGTTTGCGCGGGACTTGGGCGCGGGGGCGTTTGGCCTCCTGGCGCGCGAGGCGGCAGCCAGCCCAAAGGGGGCAAAGGGCTTGCTGTGCCTGCCATATTTTTCAGGCGAACGTACGCCGATCCATGATCCCCAGGCGGTCGGGGCGTTCTTTGGACTGAACCTGACGCATGGCCGGGGCGACATGTTCCGCGCGGTGTTGGAGGGGATAGCGAGCGGAACTGCGCATGTGATGGAAGTGTGTCGCGAACTCGGGGGCGAACCTGTGCGGGTGTTGGCGGTGGGCGGCGGGACGAAGAACCCGGTGTGGATGCAGGCCACGTCTGACCTGGGCGGGGTGCCGCAAATCGTGCCGGAAAAGACGATTGGTGCGAGCTACGGCGATGCGTTTCTGGCGGCGGTGGCGGTGGGGCGGGTGTTGCCGGCGCAAATCAGCGAATGGAACCCGGTGGCGCGGGTGGTACAGCCTTCGTTTGAGCCGGTTTATGCGCGGCAGTATCCTTTGTGGAAACGGCTCTACAGCCAGACGCGCGATATTGCGCATGACTTGGGGGGTAGGGTGTGAAGGTATTGATGCAGGGGGCGCTGGCGGAACTGGGGGCCGTGGCGGCGGCTATGGATGACGTCGCGGTAGAGGCGGCTTGCGCACGGATTTTGGCGGCGCGGCAGGTGATGCTGTATGGCTGCGGTCGCGAGGGGCTGATGATGCGTGCCTTTGCAATGCGGCTTTATCATCTGGGCATTGCTGTCTCGATTCAGGGCGATTTGACCGCGCCGTCACTGGGGGTGGGGGATTTGTTCTTCGCGGCTTGTGGGCCGGGTGCGCTTTCGACGGTCACGGCGCTGGCGGGGGTGGCTCGGGCGGCTGGGGCCGGGGTTTTGATGGTCACGGCAGAGGTCGCGGGGGCCTCGCTGGCGCTGGCGGATCAGGTTTTGCTTATTCCAGCGCAGACGATGGCGCGGGATATTGGTGGGGAATCTGTGCTGCCGATGGGGTCGTTGTTTGAAGGGGCACTATTTTTGGTGTTTGAAATTATGGTGCTGCGGCTGCGGGAGTTGAAGGGGGAGGCATCTGAGGATATGCGGGCGCGGCATACCAATATGGAGTGATGTCCACGCGTGGACACGCGATACGATTGATATAAATCAAAGGGTTAGCTGGGGGTGATTTACGAATTGTTAACTTGTGCACCCTATGCCCCCGGCAAGCCCCGCAAGAATGAGTATTTTCAAAAGAGCAAATGCTTTGGCGTTGCTCTTTTTGAAATACTCCCGCCGGAGGCATCCGACATCAATGCAGCAATCAGGCGTTTTTCGCCAGCAGTGCGTCGATCTCAGCCCGCGACGGCATCGAAGGGGCGGTGCCCGCGCGGGTAACCGAGATGCCAGCGGTGGCGCAGCCGAAGCGGACGGCGTCTACCACGTCGCGGCCTTCCGACAAAGCCACTGCAAAGCCGCCGTTGAAGGCGTCGCCTGCGCCTGTGGTCTCAACCACTTTGCCTGCGGACATCACGGGGACGTGGACCGAGCGGGTGCGGTCGCGGTAGAGCGCACCTTTGTCGCCCAAGGTCATCACCACGGCACCGACGCCGCGGCCCAGCAAAGCGTCGGCGGCGGTTTCTGCCTCGGCGATGGTTGTCACAGGCAGACCGGTGAGGGCTTCGGTTTCTGTCTCGTTGGGAGTGACATAATCGCATAAAACCAGAATGTCGTCGCCCAAGGTGGCGGCGGGGGCGGGGTTCAGGATCGTCGTTACACCTGCGGCGCGGGCGATTTCCAAGGCACGTTTGGCGGCGGGGATCGGTTGTTCCAGCTGGGTGACGAAGATCGCGGCCGACCGGATCAGATCGGCTTTTTCTTCCACATCTTGCACCGATACACGGCCAGCGGCCCCCGGCGAGACGATGATGGCGTTGTTGCCGGTGGCTTCTTCGATGAAGATATAGGCCGCCCCAGTGTAGCTTTCGGCGTCGATTTTCACCTCGGGGATCACCCCCGCCTTGGCCCAAGTCGATCGCGCGATTTCGGCGAAGGCATCATCGCCCAGACGGGTGATGAAATGGGTTTTCCCGCCTGCCATCGCGGCGGCCACGGATTGGTTCGAACCTTTGCCACCCGGCCCCAGCACGAAGGAATTGCCCAAGATCGTCTCACCCATTTTGGGCTGACGGGCGGCGCGGTAGGCGGTGTCGGCGACGAAGATGCCAAGGATGACAATGGGTTTTGCGGCGGTGTTCATGTTACTTGGCCTCCGGCGGGATCACGCCTTTGCGGAACATGAAGCAGCCAAAGAAGCGGCGCTCTCCGGTTTGGATCACTGCATAGGCTTCGCGGGCCATGTCATAGAAAGCGAAGCGCTCGATAGCGATCATCGGCCGGTCGCTGCCTTCGGCGGCGTTGATTTCGGCTTGGACCTCGGCCTGCACTGCGGGGATTTCATCGGGTGCGCCCACGACTTCCATCCGGCCCGCGAAATCGGGGACGAAGGTGTCGAGCGGATAGACCGAGAGGATCGCTTGTGCTGCTTCGGCAGAGGTGAGGTTCTCCATCCGCACCAGTTTGCCCGTGACGGTGGCGCGAGCCACCGAATCCGACGGGAAGTTGGTGTCGGCCAGAATCAGCACATCGCCGTGGCCCATCGCCCGCAAGCAGTGCAACACGTCCGCGTTCAAGCGCGGGTCAATTCCTTTGAGCATGGTGCCCTCCCTTTTGCGGCTAATGTGCTGGATTTCCGCGAAGGGTCAAGCCAGCCTTTGCCCGCTGGCTTTGTCGAAGATA
>JBKJTI010000174.1:0-7038 GCA_046590425.1 Cypionkella sp.
TGGCAAAGTGGACGCGGCTTTGGCGCATATCGACCCGAAAGCCACGGTGATTTTCGTGATGAATCATCGCTCTAACATGGATTATGTGCTGATCACCTGGCTGGTGGCGAACCGCTCCGCGATTTCTTATGCGGTGGGGGAATGGGCGCGGATTTGGCCGCTGAGTGCTTTGATCCGCTCGATGGGGGCTTATTTCATCCGGCGCGGCAGCCGCAACACGCTCTACCGCCGGGTGCTGGCGCGCTATGTGCAGATGGCGACGGCTGAGGGTACGACGCAGGCGATTTTCCCCGAGGGTGGGCTTTCGCTGGATGGCAGGGTGGGGACGGCGAAGATGGGGCTTTTGTCCTACATCGTCTCGGCCTACGAGCCCAGCGGGCGTGATGTGGTTTTCGTGCCGGTGGGTCTGGCCTATGACCGCGTTCTGGAAGATCGGATTTTGACCAGCGCGGCAGAGGCAGGCACGCGACGGTTTCGCGGAAAGCCATTGGCGATCATCGGATTTCTTTTGCGCAACCTGTGGCGCAAATTCCGTGGTCGCTTCAAGGGGTTTGGCACCGCCGCGGCAGGCTTTGGCCCGCCAGTGTCTTTGCGCGCCTTTCTCGCCGAAGCGCCTGATACCCCGACCGAGGGTTTGGGGGCTTACCTGATGGCCGAAATCGTCAAAGTGGTGCCCGCGCTGCCAGTGCCTTTGGTTGCGGCGGCGCTGTTGGAAAAGCCTGCGGATCGTGCCGCGCTGACAGCGGCGGTGATCGCTCTACAGGCGCGGCTGTCGGCACAAGGCGCGGTGCAAAAGCTGCCGCCGCAAGGGCTGGAGGCGACGTTAAACGAGGGCCTGACGCCCCTGATATACCGGGGTTTGATCGACACTGATCTGCAAATCACCCAAGGCTCTGCCGCGCTGATCGAGTTTTACGCCGCCCCGGTGGTGCAGAGGTTGGAGACTGCACCGTAGAATTGCCGCAACGCGGCGGACATAAAATTACAAAATTACCATCAAGACTATTGCAAAGTTGCGTCAACGCCCGTTATCACTACCTCAACCCGTCCCGATTCTGCGGCGCGGCATTTGTTGGAGGCAAGCATGGCTTTGGATACCGCTTCGGCGATCACCCCCTATGAGGCTCCGGTGAAAGACCTGTATGAGATCGGCGAAATGCCACCCTTGGGCCATGTTCCGGCGAAAATGTATGCGTGGTCGATCCGGCAGGCGCGGCATGGTGAGCCTGACACCGCGATGCAGGTCGAGGTGGTCGATACCTGGAAGCTCGACAGCAACGAAGTGCTGGTCTTGGTGATGGCCGCAGGCGTCAATTACAACGGCGTCTGGGCGGCTTTGGGCGTGCCGATCAGCCCGTTTGATAGCCACAAACAGCCGTTCCATATCGCAGGCTCGGATGCCTCAGGCATTGTCTGGGCGGTGGGCGACAAGGTGAAACGCTGGAAGGTCGGCGATGAGGTCGTGGTGCATTGCAACCAGGACGACGGCGATGATGAAGAATGCAACGGCGGCGACCCGATGTTTTCGCCCAGCCAGCGGATTTGGGGCTATGAGACGCCCGACGGCTCTTTCGCGCAATTCACCCGCGTGCAGGCGCAACAGTTGATGCCGCGCCCGAAACACCTGACCTGGGAGGAATCCGCTTGTTACACCCTGACCCTCGCCACTGCCTACCGCATGTTGTTCGGGCACGAGCCACATGATCTTAAACCGGGGCAGAATGTGCTGGTCTGGGGCGCGTCGGGCGGGCTTGGGTCTTACGCGATCCAGTTGATCAACACCGCAGGGGCCAACGCGATCGGGGTGATATCCGAAGAAGACAAGCGGGAGTTTGTCATGGGCTTGGGCGCCAAAGGCGTGATCAACCGCAAGGATTTCAAATGCTGGGGTCAGCTGCCGACGGTGAACACACCGGAGTATAATGACTGGCTGAAGGAAGCCCGCAAGTTCGGCAAAGCGATCTGGGATATCACCGGCAAGGGCGTCAGTGTCGATATGGTGTTTGAACATCCGGGCGAGGCGACCTTCCCGGTCAGCTCGCTGGTGTGCAAAAAGGGCGGCATGGTGGTGATCTGCGCCGGCACCTCTGGCTTCAACTGCACCTTCGATGTGCGCTACATGTGGATGCACCAGAAGCGCCTGCAAGGCAGCCATTTCGCACATCTGAAACAAGCGGCAGCGGCGAACAAGCTGATGATCGAGCGCAGGCTGGACCCCTGCATGTCGGAAGTCTTCCCTTGGGCGGAAATCCCGGCGGCTCATATGCTGATGCGCACCAACAAGCACAAACCCGGCAACATGGCCGTGCTGGTCCAAGCCACACGCACCGGGTTGCGCACCTTTGAAGACACGCTCGACGCCAGCCTGAACCGATAAAACGGCCTATCCTCCGGCTCACCCCCGGACATATTGGGGCCAATGTGAATATCTACCAATTTCACATTGGCCTAAATACTCCGGGCGGAGCGTAAGCGGGGGGCTGGCCCCCTTCGCGATCTCCAGTGCCACACCCTTGCAAAACCTATCCCCGGCAGCGCCGTTTCAAGGGGCTCGATGCCCCGCGAAACGGCACCTGTTTTCAGGTCTTGGGTTCAGGTCTGGCCCTTGGCCGTAACCTCGCTTATGGTCGCCAGATGACCGAACTTGCCCCCGTAAAACTCACCTTTTCCGATGATCAGGCGGAAGCCTATGACCGCGTTTCGGCGGAATTGTTCGCCATGGGCATTGATCTGGACAATGGCGGGTTAGAGCCTCGGCCAGAAGATAAATCAAGCGTGTTGGCCGTGGTCGGCAAGGCCGGCTCGGGGAAGACCATGCTGCTGGCCAGCCTGTACAAAGCCTTGGTCGCGGCGGGGGTTGATCTGGTTTCCGGCGATTATGAGCCAAGAAAGCGCAAGGAACGTCGCAGTCTGGCGATTTTAGCCCCGACCAACAAGGCGGCCTCAGTGCTGCGGATGCGCGGCGTGCCTGCGACCACGATCCACCGGATTCTCTACACCCCCGTCTATGACCCACAATATGAAAAAATCGCCGAATGGCTGACGGGGCAGGGCCCGCGTCCGGTGGTGGAAGGGCTGAGCGAACTGGCGCTGGACCGCGCCCATGCGTTCTACCAGAATGTCGCCTCGATCCCCGGCGCGCTGGCTGCGGCAGGATTGCGGGGCAGTGATTTCATCAAGGGCTGGAAGCGGCGCGAGGAGCCGCTCGACATTGGTTTTGTCGACGAATCCTCGATGCTGGATGAACGCGCGCTGGCCGATCTGCGCGAAATTTTCTCGACTTTGGTGCTGTTCGGCGATCCGGCGCAGTTGGCGCCAGTGGGGTTGTCGGGGGAGATGGTGTTTGACCGTCTGGGCGAGGGCCGCAAGCTGGTGCTGTCGCGCATCCATCGGCAGGCGCAGGACAATCCGATTTTGGATTTGGCACATGCTTTGGGCGATCCTGACCTTGGCTTTGATGAGTTTGAGCGGATGGTTGAGGCCGCCTCGAAGAAAGATGAGCGCGTCGTCTGGGCGGAACGGGTCGATGCTGACCTCATGGCGCGCAGCCCGGTTCTGGTGTGGCGCAACGCGACGCGAATCCGTCTGATCACGGCGTTTCGGGCAGCACATGGCGCGCCGGATGATCAGTTGTTGCCCGGCGAGCCGTTGATTTGCGACGGGATTGAGCTGCCGTTGAAGCACCGCAAGAAGCGGATTGATCTGGAGGCGCGCGGGCTGATCAAGGGCGCGCAGGTGATCTATCTCGGGCCGGGCAATCGGGCGGGGTTTGCAAAGATTCACGTGGTGGGGGCGGAGGATCCGCAGGTTTCGGCGGCATCAATCATCAAGATTGAGCGCCCGGATGAGGATGAACCGTTTATTGCTTCAGCCGCGACGATGGGGGCGGCGTTCTTGCATGGTGCTGCGGTGACGATCCATAAGGCGCAAGGCAGCCAGTGGGAAACCGTGCAGGTTTTCGCGCCGGATTTGTATGCGGCGGCGGCGGCGGGGCGCTCAGAAGCGGGGGTGCCGCTGTGGAAACGGCTGGCTTACGTCGCGATCACGCGGGCGCAGCATCGCTTGATGTGGGTGGTGCGGAACAGGCTCGCCCGACCTTTGGAGGCGCTGACGGTGGAGGATTTGCGGCCTGCTTCGGTGCCGCTGACTTTGACGACGCAGGCCGATGACTAGACTCTGGCCTTGGCTGCGGTAGGGTGGGGAAAAGGATGAGGTTTCGATGATCTGCGTGTTCGTTCAATTTCGCTGCACCCCCGGCAAGACCTATGAGGTCGCCACCGCGATTTATGATCGCGAGGTGGTCTCAGAATTATATTCGACCTCTGGGGAATATGATCTGATCGCGAAGATCTACATCCCCGAGGATGCCGATGTCGGGCATTATCTTTCGGAAAAGCTGTTCGATATTCCGGGGATCGTGCGGACTTTGACGACGATGACGTTCAAGGCGTTTTAGATGCAATAGTCTTGTGTCCGCGCGTGGACACGAGGGGCCTACTTATATGAATCAAGGGCTTAGAGTAGCCTTGTTCATCTTGCGTTAACCTTCAAACATCACCGCGAGTTTGTTGCCGCTGGGGTCGCGCAGGTAGGCTGCGTACCATGTCGGGCTGTAGATTTCGCGGATGCCGGGGGGGCCTTCGTCTTTTGCACCCAAGGCCATGGCTGCTGCGTGGAAGGCATCAACCTCGGCGCGGCTCTGGGCGGGCAGGCAGAGCATTTGGCCGTTGCCGGGGCTGGCTTGCTGGTTGTTGAACGGCGGGCAGACCCAGAATTTGAAGCCGATCCCGGTGCCACCTTCGGAATAGCATTTCCAGCCGCCGGGAAAGTCACCGTGGGCTGACCAGCCGATGGTTTTCAGCACGGTGGCGTAGAAAGTGTGCGATTGCGCGGGATCATTCGCGCCGAGCGTGATGTATGCGGGCATGTGGGGAGCCTCCGGCGGGGATATTTGGTCCATTGTGAAATTGCAGGCGGTTTGGAACAGGATGCCGGGGAGCCTCCGGCGGGAGTATTTGGGCCAATGTGAAATGCTGGCATTGGGAGGGGGGCGGTGCAGGAAGCCTCCGGCGGGAGTATTTTGGAAAGAGCAAATGCTTGAGGCGCGCCAATTTGTGGTGGCGGTTAGCGCAGGATGGGGGGGCCGTCTTGGGTGGCGGCTTGCACGAAGGCGGTGATTTTGCTGGGGTCTTTGACGCCGTGGCTGGATTCTACGCCCGACGAGACATCCACTTGGCGCGCGTTGGTCAGCCGGATTGCCTCCGAGACGTTTTGCGGGGAGAGGCCGCCTGCCAGCATCCAGGGTTTCAGCCAGCGACGTTGGGCGACCAGCCTCCAATCGAAACTCAGGCCGTTGCCGCCGGGGAGGGCGGAATTCTTCGGTGGTTTGGCGTCGATCAGAATTTGATCGGCGACGAGCGAGTATTCCAGCAAGGCGGCGAGATCGACTTCGTCGGCCACGCCAATCGCTTTCATCACCGGCAGGCCATAGCGGGCGCGGATTTCGGCGACACGTTCGGGGGATTCGTGGCCGTGCAGTTGCAGCATATCCAAGGGCATCGCCTCGGTGATCACATCAAGCAGGGCATCGTCGGGATCAACCACGAGCGCGACTTTCGCGAGGCCTATGGGGGCTGCGAGGGTCAGTTCGCGGGCTTGCGGGATGGTCAGATGGCGGGGCGATTTCGGGAAGAACACGAAGCCCGCGTAGGCGGCTTTGGTCGCGGCCACGGCGGCCACGTCGTCCAGCGTGCGCAGGCCGCAGATTTTCACGCGAATGTCAGGCATGGTTAATCTTTGGCATTACTTGGCCTTGGGGCGGTCGAGCAGGGCGAGCACATCGTCTTGCGGCAGCGAGGTGGCGTCGCGCATGGTGGCGAGTTCACGCTCTAGCTTAGACACTTCGCGGGTTTTCGTGGAGGCGACAACGCGATGTTTGTGCTCGCGCGCCCATTCCCACAGGAACCCCACCAGCACGCCGATCACAATGCCGCCGAACAGCACGACGAACACCGGCAGTTCCATCTGCCAAGTCAGGCCAAGGAAGGCGGCGAAATCATCCGGCATGGCTTTGAGCAGAACCGGCGTGCGGTTGGCCAAAGCGACGATCAGCAAGGCAAGGCCTACTGCCGCCAAAGTGAGATAGCGCAGATAACGAAACATCGGACCGCCTTTTTGCAGGTGCTGCCCCTTTATTGGGGCGATCGCGCCGATGCGCAATGCGGCTTATTTGGCGTTGAGCCGATCGCGCAGCAGTTTGCCGGTTTTGAAGAACGGAACCTTCTTATCCTCGACGCTGACAGCCTCACCGGTGCGGGGATTGCGGCCAACGCGGGCGTCGCGGGCTTTCACCGAGAACGCGCCAAAGCCGCGCAATTCGACCCGGTCGCCTTTGGCGAGGGCTTCGATGATTTCCTCAAACACCGTGTTGACGATGCGTTCAACATGACGCTGCGTCAGGTGCGGATTTTCATCCGCGATTTTTTGGATCAGTTCAGACCGGATCATCCGCGATATCCCCCTAGTGGTGCCGCGTCCCTTGACGGGATTCTCGGCCGTGCCAACCTGTTACGCATTGGACTATAGGCATAATTTCCAAAGGCACAAACAAAATTGCAAGCTAAGGGGGCCAAAGCAAAGGGCCCCGCATTGCTGCGGGGCCCCTTTTCACTAACCGTAAGGTCAGATCAGTTCTTGTCGCCCTTCAGAGCGGCACCGAGGATGTCGCCCAAGCTGGCGCCCGAATCGGACGAGCCATACTGCTCGACAGCTTCTTTCTCTTCAGCGATCTCACGCGCTTTGATCGACAGACCCATGCGGCGGGTCTTCGGATCAATGTTGGTGACGCGCACGTCGATCTTGTCGCCAACGCTGAAACGCTCGGGGCGTTGGTCAGCGCGTTCGCGCGACAGGTCGGAGCGGCGGATGAAGGATTTCGCGCCGTTGTATTCAACCTCAACGCCGCCTTCTTCAATCGCGGTCACCACGACGGTGATGATACCGCCACGTTTCACGCCATCAACCGCATCGGTGAAGGTG
>JBKJTI010000232.1:0-7805 GCA_046590425.1 Cypionkella sp.
AACTGCGACAAGATCACGCCGGGGATGCTGATGGCGGCGATGCGGCTGAACATCCCGGCGGTGTTCGTGTCGGGCGGGCCGATGGAGGCTGGCAAGGTGGTGATCGACGGCAAGGAACTGGCGCTCGATCTGGTGGATGCGATGGTTTCTGCCGCCGACGAGTCCGTGTCGGATGAGGATCTGGCGAAGATTGAGGCTGCGGCTTGTCCGACGTGTGGGTCGTGTTCAGGGATGTTCACCGCCAATTCGATGAACTGTCTTACGGAAGCTTTGGGGCTGTCGCTGCCGGGGAATGGCTCGACCTTGGCGACCCATTCGGCGCGGCAGGGGCTGTTTCTGGAGGCGGGGCGGGTGATCGTCGATATCACCAAGCGGCATTATGAGGGCAACGAGAAGGGGCTTTTGCCGCGCGATATTGCCAGCAAGGGGGCGTTTGAGAATGCGATGGCGCTGGATATTGCGATGGGCGGGTCGACCAACACCGTGCTGCATATCTTGGCTGCGGCGCATGAGGGTGGCGTTGATTTCACCATGAGTGATATTGATGCGCTGAGCCGCAAGGTGCCGGTGTTGTGCAAGGTGGCCCCCGCCAAGCAGGACGTTCATATGGAGGACGTGCACCGCGCCGGCGGGATCATGGCGATCCTTGGCCAGTTGGATGCGGCGGGATTGCTCAACCGTGATTGCCCGACGGTACATGCGCCGACGTTGGGAGCGGCGATTGACCATTGGGATATTTCGCGCAGCAATCACCCAGAGGTGCGCGAGTTGTTCCTGGCAGCTCCCGGAGGTGTTCCGACGCAGGTGGCGTTCAGTCAGAGCCGGAAGTGGGCGGAGTTGGATACCGACCGCGAGAAGGGGGTTATTCGTTCGGCGCAAACGCCGTTCTCGAAGGACGGTGGGCTCGCGGTATTGTCGGGCAATATCGCGCCTGAGGGCTGTATTGTGAAGACGGCTGGGGTGGACGATTCCATTCTGGTGTTCGCGGGGCCTGCGCGGGTATTCGAGTCGCAGAACGCGGCGGTTGAGGCTATTTTGTCGAACTGGATCAAAGAGGGCGATGTGCTGGTGATCCGCTATGAGGGGCCGAAGGGTGGGCCGGGTATGCAGGAGATGCTGTATCCGACCTCGTATCTGAAGTCGAAAGGCTTGGGGAAGGCTTGTGCGTTGTTGACGGATGGGCGGTTCTCGGGCGGCACCTCGGGTCTGTCGATCGGGCATGTGTCGCCTGAGGCGGCGTCTGGCGGGTTGATTGGTTTGGTGGAAGAGGGCGACCGGATTGAGATCAACATCCCGGCGCGGACGATTCATCTGGCGGTGTCAGAGGTTGATCTCGCGGCGCGGCGTTTGGCGCAGGATGCGAAGGGCTGGAAGCCTGTGAAGCCACGGGCGCGCAAAGTATCTCAGGCGTTGCGGGCTTACGGGCTGTTTGCGACTTCGGCGGCGACCGGGGCGGTGCGGCAGTTGCCAGGCGAATAGGGCGGTTTGCTAAGCTGAGCGCCGGGGATTTCACATCCCCGGACCCCAGTGGGATATTTGAGCCAGTCTGAAAGCAAATTTCAGATAAATTTTAGGGGCTTAGCAGAGCTGAACCCAAGGTTATGACGTGAGCGCTTGTTTCAGGAAGCTTTGCGGCGGGATGCCGAATTCTGCGCGGAAAGCGGCGGTGAACGCGCTGGGGCTGCGGTAGCCCAGGGCGTATGCGATGGTGGCGCTGCTTTGGCCAAGGGTTAGTCGCTCGATGGCGAGCAGCAGGCGTTGGCGGGCGCGCCATTGGCGGTAGCTGAGGCCAGTCTCAAGGCGGAACAGCCGCTCTAACGTGCGGGGGCTGGCGGCGGTGCTGCTGGCAAGCTCGGGCAGCGGGCTTGGATCATCGGGATGGTTGATCAGGTGGCGGGTCAGCCGAACGAGGCGGGGATCGTGGCCGCCGGGCAGGTGCAGCGGGGCCTCAAGCAGGGTTTCGATCTCATCGGCGATCACGGCGGTTAGGCGTAGCAGGCGGGGCGGGAAGGCTTCGGGGGTGGCCTCGCTGTGCAGCCGCAGGATCAGCGCGCGCATCAGCGGGGTTAGGGTCAGCACGGCGCAGGTCTGGTTTGCGCTGCGCAGCGGCAGTGACGGGTCAATGTAGAGGTTACGGATTTCGGTTTCGGTATCTGATTGCACATGGTGCGGCACGTCGCCGGGGATCCAGACGGCATGGCTTGGTGGCACGATCCATGTCGCCTCGGCGGCACGGATACGCAGCACGCCCCGCAGCGCCCAGAGCAGTTGCGCGCGGGGGTGGTGGTGCGGGGCAATGCCGTCAGCCGGGCGCAGGGTGCGGCCATAGGTCAAGATCGGGCGACCCGGGTCACGCAGGAAGCCGGCGGCGCTGGGGGGGTGATTTGGCGTGTGAGCGATATGTTCTGGCATGATGGTGGTCTAACGCATTGTGGTGGTTTCGGCTAGGGTGGCTGCATGAGCAATGTGGAGCGGGTGATGCAGCGGGTTGAGTTTACGGTGAAAAAAGGATTGGTGGCGGCTTTGGTGATTGGCGCTTTGGCGCTGGCGCTGCTGCCGCCTGCTGGGTTGAGCGCGGTGCAGGCGCAGATTTTGGCGGTGGTGCTGGTGACGCTGGGGCTGTGGGCCAGTGGCGTGGTGCCAAATTACTTTGCCAGCCTGATCTTGTTTGCGGTGGTTCTGGTGTTCGGGCTTGCCCCGGCTGACCTGGTGTTTGCGGGGTTCAGCTCGACCGCGGTGTGGCTGATCCTTTCGGGCTTTGTGATTGGGGCGGCAATCAGTGCCTCGGGCTTGGGCGCGCGGATGGCGCAGGTGTTGGGGCCGCTGCTGGACGGCAGTTATGCCCGGATGATTTTTGGGCTGACACTGGTGGCGATGGCGTTGGGCTTCATCATGCCGTCGTCGGTGGGGCGTGCGGTGGTGCTGGTGCCGATTGGCATGGCCTTGGCAGCAAGGGCAGGGTTTCAGCCGGGATCAAATGGGCGGATTGGCATTGCGGTGACGCTGGCGATTGCCTGCAACATGCCGAGTTTTGCGATTTTGCCCGCGAATATCCCGAACATGGTGCTGTCGGGCGCAGCAGAGACGATATACGGCGCGCATTTTGGCTATTTGACCTATCTCTGGCTGCATTACCCGGTGCTGGGCGTGGTGAAATCGGCCCTGACGGCGTGGATGGTACTGTGGATGTTTCCGGCGGAGGTGGCGCCGCATGTGGTGGAACCTGCGGCGGCTTTGGCCCCGGCCAACAGATCGGCGCAAGTGCGGGTGGCGGGGGTGCTGCTGGTGACGCTGGGGCTGTGGATGACGGATTCCGTGCATGGGGTGAATGCGGCTTGGGTCGGACTTGCGGCGGCGGTGGTGTTGCTCGGCCCCGGTTTTGGCGTGGTGTCGACGGCGGCGTTCAAGGCAGCGGTGGATTTTGGGCTGCTGTTGTTTGTGGTGGGGGCGCTGGCGGTGGGGGCTTTGGTCAACGGCTCCGGCTTGGGTGCGCTGATCGGGCAGGGATTGCAAAGCGTGTTGCCGCTGCATCCGGGTGGGACGGCGGTGAACTTCGCCTCGATGTCTCTGATGTCGATGCTGACCGGGCTGGTGACGACGGTGCCGTCTGTGCCTTCCGTGCTGACCCCGATGGCGCAGGATCTGGCGCGGGCGAGCGGGTTCAGCTTGCAGGCGGTGCTGATGACGCAGGTGGTGGGATTCTCGACCGTGCTGCTGCCGTATCAGGTGGCACCCTTGGTGGTGGCGATGGGGCTTTCGGGGGAAAAGCTGGGCGCGCTGGCGCGGGTGCTGTGGCGCTTGGCGGTGGTGACGGTGCTGCTGTTGCTGCCGCTGGATTATCTGTGGTGGCGGGTTTTGGGTTGGATTTGATCACTCATCCGGCAGGTTTTCCCGCAGCACCAGTTGCAAGCGGGGGGGGATATAGGTGTAGGGCTGACCGCGGGCGGCGGCGGCGAGCAGGTTGAGCGCCTCGCGCGCCTCGACGCGGGGATTCTGGTCGATCACCGCATCCACCGTGCCGTCCAGCAGGAAGGCTTTGTTGCTTTCGGTGGCTTCATGGCAGACGAACACCACGCGATGCTGAAGGGCGCGTGTGCGCAGTTCGGTGGCGATGCCCGAGGTGCCGCCGCCGACGTTATAGATCGCGGCCAGGTCGGGGTGTTGGTTGAGCAAAGCGCTGGTTTCCGCCCGCGCGCGCTGGCGGTCGTCCATGATCTCGCGCAGTTCCAGGATTTGGATGTGTGGGAATTCTTCGCGCAGGATGTGGCGGAAACCCATCTCACGTTCTTCATGGCCTCGATAGGCGAGCGAGCCTGCGAACAGCGCGGCTTTGGCGGGCTGGTTTTTGGGCAGCAGCCGGCCCATGAGTTGGCCAGCAAGACGGCCCGCTTGCCGGTTGTCGATGCCGACATAGGCGAGGCGGGGGACGCTTTGGATATCGGTGGCGAGGGTCAACACTTGGGTGCCGCTTTGGGTCAGGGTGCGGATCGCTTCGCGCACCAGCGGGTGGTCTTGCGCGATCAGGCCGATGCCTGCGGCTTGGTCTTTGAGTGCCAGCAGGTGGGCGGCGACGGTTTGGGGGTTAAAGCCCTCGATCCGGGTGATTTTCACGCTGAGATCGGGGCGGGTGGCGGCCTGTGCTTCGATCTGCTGGTGTAGGGCATTGATAAAGGCGTTGGTGCCTGCGGGCAGCAGGAAGGTCAGCCGAATTTGGGAGGCATTGCTGGGATTTTCCGGGGCATCGCTGTCGGAGATATAGCCCAAGCGCCGCGCGGTCTGCAAAACCACCTCACGCGTGCGCGCCCGCACGCCGTCGCGGCCATTCAGCACGCGATCCACCGTGGCAGACGAGACATTGGCCTCACGCGCGACGTCTTGCAGGGTGGCGCGGGGCGGCGGTGGAGCTTGGTTGTTCATGCGTTCTGGGTCGCTTTGGTTGGGTTGACTCTTAGTGGCATTGAAAAAGCGATCTGTAAATGATGTATTTTGATTGATTGGGGGAATGCATCTGCGCGCGTGATATTTTTTGCCAGGATGCTGACTGCCGTCGCATTGGCTAAAAGTGGCTCAATATCAATGGTATATAGCCAAATATTCGCGGAATATGCCATTCCTCGGCCCATCCTCAACCTCAAATTGCTGTTTTATGATGTTGACTAAATGATTGATGTAATCATAAAACATCATTTAGGGTGCATCAACGCATGCACTTTGCCGTCTTGGGAGGGACACATGGATCACACAAACCGCATGTCGCGGCGTCAGTTACTGACAAGCAGCGGGAAACTGGCTGTTTATGGCGCGGCCATCGGCATTGCTCCGCGCTTCATCCGCCCCGCGCGGGCCGAGGGCGCGGATGCGCTGGCGCAAGGCATGATTGGTGGTCCGACCGGGTTTCCGGGGGCAGAGCGCTATCAATACGGGCCGGATACGCCGGAGGGTAGGGCGGTTGAGGCGGTGAAGACGCTCAAGGGCGCTGGGAAAGCGCCAACTAAAATCGTGATGGCGTTGTCGGATGGCTCGATCGGGCAGCTGACGCAGCCGTTCCCGGCGGGGGCACCAAGCATCAAGGATCTGTGGGAGAAGGAAACCGGCATCACACTGGAGATCGTCGGGCTGCCGAATGGGCAGGAATTTACCAAGACGATGCAGGATATTTCCACCAGCGGTGGGGCCTATGACATCTATTCGACCGACTGGAACCGTCTTGGGGATCTCGCGGAATCCGGCGGCATTGCCAAGCTCGATGATTATGTCGAGGCGCATAGACCGCAGTGGGATGATCCTGAGCGCGGCTATGTGAATGGCGCGCAGGGCGTGGCACTGCTCAACCAATATCGCGGCAGCACTTACGGCGTCAGCTTGGACGGCGATTTCCAGACTTGGGTGTATCGCACCGATCTGTTCGGCGATGCGGCAGAGCAGGCGGCGTTCAAGGAGAAATTCGGCTACGATCTGGCCCCGCCGAAGACATGGAAGCAACATTCTGATGTGGCAGCGTTCTTCCAACGGCCGGATAAGGGCATGTTTGGCTCGACCGATCTGCGCAATCAGGGCTGGGGCTATACCAACTGGTATCAGCGGTTCACCTCGATGGCCTCGCCGAACCAGTTCCTGTTTGGCGATGACGGTGTGCCGCTGATCAATTCCGAAAACGGGGTGGCGGCAACGCAGGCCTATATCGACAGCCTGTCGCACCACTCGCCGGATGCGATCAGTTGGGGCTGGCCCGAGCAGTATGGCAATTTCGCGTCCGGTGGGGCGGCGATGACTTGCGCGTTCTCTAACCTGCCGAAGTTCCTGGATAATGCCGGCAATACGGGATCGACCGTGACGGGCAAGATCGGGTCTATGTTGCCGCCGGGGACGGAAGTGGATGGCAAGATCGTCAGCCGTTCGGTTTTGTGGTTCAGCTTGACTGGCATGGTGTCGGCACAGTCGGAGTACCCGGAGGTGGCGTATCTGCTGCTGCAATGGCTGGGCTCGGCGCGGATTTATTCGTGGATGACGGCCAATCCGGGCGGCTATTTCGATCCGTTTTCTCTGAACGATTTCGCCGATCCGTTGGTGCGCGAAACCTATCACGCCTACCATATGGACGTTGTGCGCGAGACGGTGGCGCGCACGGTGCCGTCGATCAACTATCCGGGTGCGACGGCGTTCCACAATGCGTTGGACGAGAACCTGATGGCATCGTTGACCGGGGCCAAGACGGCGGCGCAGGCGATGGCGGATACGGCGGATGCTTGGGCGAAGATCACCCGGCGCACCGGGGAAGAGAAGATCATTGAGGCGATTAAGGCCAACAAGGCGGCTTGGCCGACAGTGCTTGATCCGGTCTGAGTTTGAACCGGTTTGAGCTTGATCCGGTTTAAGGCTCTCCCGCTTTAACCCTGATCTTAGGTCGGCGCGGACCCTGCGCGCCGACCAACCTTATGAATTTCTGGAATAAAAATGACCCGCTCGCTGGCCTTTGAAATGTTTCGATACGCGATGATCCTGGCGGCGGTGGCCGTCACGCTGATCCCGATTCTGTGGACGGCCTCGATGGCGTTCAAGCCTATCCCGGAATGGCAGGCAACGGGGGCGGCGCTGACGTGGTGGCCAAAAGCGCCGACGTTGGACAATTTTCGCTATGTGTTTGGCGTCAGCAATTCTGATCTGATCGTGGCGCTGGACCGCACGGCGGTGAAGCCGATTTTTGCGTCATTCTTGGCGGCGGGCATCGGCACGGTGATTGCGATGACGGCGGGAACGGCGGCGGCTTATGGGCTGTCGCGGTTCGGATCGGGGGCGAATTTACCGCTGGCGCTGGTGCAGTTGCGGTTGTTTCCGCCGATGGCAGTGATGACCCCGGTGATGATCATGTGGGCGTTTTTGAACATGACTGATACCTGGTGGGGGCTGGCTTTGGTCTATGGCATCGTCACCTTGCCGTTTGCGTTCTGGCTGATGAAAACATTTTTCGACGATATGCCGCGCGAGATCGAGGAAGCGGCTTTGGTCGAGGGATGCAGCCGTGCGCGGGTGTTCTGGCGGATCACTTTGCCGATGATGCGGGCACCTTTGGCCTCGGCGGCGCTGTTCGTGTTCATCCTGAATTGGTCGGATTATCTGATCGCCTTGCTGTTGACGACGCGCGAATGGGTGACGATTCTGGCCTATATGGCCTCGCTTTCGTCGTCGATGACCGGGCAGCTTTATGGCGCGAAGGTCGCGCTGGGGTTGATGGCGGCGGTGCCGCCCGTGGTGTTGGGCGTGCCGATTGAGTTCATGTTGGGCTTAGGTTTGGCGACCCTTTTCAT
>JBKJTI010000290.1:0-2678 GCA_046590425.1 Cypionkella sp.
CGCAGGCCCTTTACGAACAAGCTGGAATGTAGCGCGTCAACCAGTTTGTCCGGGTGCGACAACCACCTTGGCCGGTTTGAGGCCGATGGGGTTGGCGTAGATTGAGGTGTCTGGTTCAGATTTCTCCTTCGGTTAGGTTGTCGTTGGTGGTTGTCGGGGGTGCTTGATCTTGGGCCAGTTTGCTGGCGGCTGCGGTGCGTTGTCGGAAGCTGTCGGCGTTCATCTCAAGGATTGTCGCGTGATGGACCAGTCGGTCAATGGCAGCGACGGTCATGGCTTTGTCCGGGAAGATCTGATCCCAGCCGCTGAAGGGTTGGTTGGCGGCGATGGCAATGCTGCGGTATTCGTAGCGCCGGGCGATCAGTTCGAAGAGGACACCTGTCTCGGCCTGGTCCTTGTGGGCATAGGTGATGTCGTCGAGAATGATCAGGTCGAACCTATCCAGTTTGGCCAAGGCTGCCTCGAGGACAAGATCGCGGCGCGCGACCTGAAGCTTTTGCACCAGATCGCTGGTTCGGGTGTAAAAGACGCGGTGCCCGGCTTCGACCAGTGCATGACCTATGGCGCACAGAACATGGGTTTTGCCGGTGCCGGAATTGCCGATGGCAATGAGGTTGCCGCCGCCGTCCAGCCAATCACCGGCAGCGAGGGCTTCGATCCGGGCGCGCGGCAGAGATGGCAAGGCCTTGAAGTCGAAGGTGGCCAAGGTCTTGCCCGCCGGCAGCTGCGCCTCGGTCAGATGGCGGCGGATGCGGCGCATGTCGCGCTCAGCCAGTTCATATTCCGCCAGAACGGCCAGGAACCGGGCGGCGGGCCAGCCTTCGGTGTCAGCCCGGGATGCGATCTCCTGCCAGAGCTTGTGGAAGCTGGGCAGGCGCAGCGCGGTCAACATGCTGGGCAGGGTGTGGATGTCGATCTCGCGGGCGGTCATGCGGCGCCCCCCAGAAGAGCATCGAAGCTGGCGAGGGATGGGTAGGCCACCGCGACATCTTGGGGCAATGCGGTGTGCCTTGGCATCAGCCGCAATGACAGAGCGTCAGGATCCGGGAGAGTCCCGCAGGCCAGGTCGGCCGCGAGCAGATGCGCCAGTTCGGCCTCACAGGCCCGTTCGTGGGCAAGGAACAGCAGATCGACCATGCGGCGGCAGGCATCCCGCCGCGGCAGATCACGTTGAAGGACCCTCCACGCTTCCGCATATTCTGTGCGAGGGAACAGGTTGTCGCGGTAGACCGAGTTACACAGAGCCTGCGGTTTGCGGCGCAGAGCATGGATGACATGGTGGTAATTGACGACATGGACCCGGTGCCCATCGTCCCGCCCGCGCGCCCGGGGATGGTGGGCGACAAGGGTGGCGCCCAAGAAGGCTTCGATGCGATCGTCATAAATATGCACCCGCAGACGCTGGCCAATCAACTGTGATGGCGCGCTGTAAAAGACGCTCTTAACCAGGAAACCGCCGGTCCGGGTAACGGGAACAACGGTCTCGGTGAAGTCGGTGGTGCGACGTGCCGGCAGGGGTTTGAGATGCGCCCGCTCTGCCAGAATGGCGTCTGCCCGCTGCCGGTTGCGCCGGGCCACCAAGAGATCCACGAAGCGCCGGTAGTCGGCGATGGACGCGAAGTCGCGGTTGCCGCGCAGGATCAACGCCTGTGCGATGGCGACCTTGAGGTGCCGGTTCTGCGATTCCACCGCGCCGTTCTCATGCGCCTCACCCCGATTGTTGCGGCTCGCCTCCATGCCATAGTGCCCTACAAAGGCCTCATAGCGCAGGGTAATGTCCTCACGCTGGTCGGCGGTCAGGTTGCGGAAAGCCGCGGACAGGCTGTCGGTGCGGTGGTTGAGCGGCACGCCGCCCAGCGACCAAAGGGCCTGTTGCAGGTTCTCGGCCAAAGCCGTGAAGCTCTCCCCGCCCAGAACCACACCGACGTGTTCCCAGCGGCTGTAGACCATGACGAAGTGATAGAGCAGATGCGGGAACCGCTGCCCTGCGATCATCACACCGAGATCGTCCGCATGGGTGAAGTCAGACTGCGCCATATAGCCGGGCTCCGGCGACTGACGGAAGATGATGTCCCGCTCTGGCCCGTTCAGCGCCCGCCACTGCCGGATTCGCCGTTCAAGGGTGCGTCGGATGCGATCATCGGGGAAAGCCAAAGGATGTAGGCTTTGCAGATGGCGCAACAGGGTGACGGCCTGAAGGGCGCTGTCCTTGGCCAGCAAAGGGAGCAGATCGGCTTCCCAATATCCTTCAAGAGGGTCCGCGACGGTGCGGCCATGCGCGATTTTGCGGTCGGATGGCAGCGTCGGATCGGCGTCAATGCGGCGAGCGGTGCGTTCGCTGAACCCGGCGCGGGCGGCTGCGGTTCGCTGACTGTGGGTCTGGAGGTCTGACATGTAAAGTCTCACTTGCTGGTCGGTGATGGGTTTGTAGGCCAACCCGGATCCTCCGTTGGACGACAGAAGAACCCGGCTTACCAACCCACAGCGACCAGCACCTAACCCGAAAAACTATGAGGCCGGTGGGACTGCCCTCCAGACGGGCATGCCCGTCTTCCGTTCAGCCCCACCGGCCAAGATGGTTGACGCAACCGGCCATGGTAGTTGTCGCTCAACACATTCCAGCTTTTCCGCTATCCCGTCCTCTCGACTGGAACGCTTGAAACTCTTCGAATTTTTCG
>JBKJTI010000292.1:0-17311 GCA_046590425.1 Cypionkella sp.
CCTGAAGTTCAGCCGTCGGCATGTGGTTGGTGATTTTGTTCATCGCATGACCCTCTTGATACGCGCGGCCATGCCCGAATCCGGTGGCCTTTGGATCAGGATATGATCAAACGCAGCAGCGTTCAAGAAATTTGATCAAATTATTTTGAGGCTGCGCTCTGGGTCTAAATTTCACCGCGCTGCAATGCAGCGCGGACCTGATCGACGCCTTGGCCAATATCGCGATGCATCGCTGCGGCGACCGCTGCGGTGTCGCCCGAACGCATCGCCGCAAGCGCCTCTTTGTGGCTGTCCGGCAGGCTGGTCGCCCCGGATTTTGACGACACCACCCGCAGGCTTGGGCCAAAGCGTAGCCAAAGCGAGCGCGCCATATCCAACAGAACCCCGGGTCCCGCGGCCTCATAGAGCGCAAAATGGAAGGCATGGTTGTTTTGCAGATAGCCCGAAACATCATCGGCGTGGATCGCAGCATCGACGCGGGCATCAATCGCCGTCAAGCGCTCGATCAGCGCAGGCGACACTGCCGCCGCGGCCAGTTCCGCCAGATGCGGTTCGATGGTCAGGCGGGCGAAAGCGACTTGGTCAAGATCAGCCGCACTCAGCCGCGGCACCGTCACACGACGGTTGCCTTGTGGCAGCAAAGCGCCTTCAGCCGCCAAGCGGCGGATGGCTTCGCGCACCGGAGTCATCCCGGCCTCTAGCCCGGCGGTCAGGCCCTGAATCGTCACAGGCTGACCCGGCTGCAAAACCCCAAACAGGATCATGTCGCGCAGGCGGGCGTAGGTGACCTCATGGGTCGGGATTTTTCGGGCGTCTTCGGTCATGCGGCCTGCACTCATTGCGTTTGCGCCGTTTATGACGGCAATGGGCGGCGTTGCAAGCCCGGCGTTTATCAAGCGGCGGGATGATAGCCGAAGCGGGTAAAATCGGCACTCCAGCCCTGCCCGGTCAGATCATAGGCGATCATGCCCACGAAGGCCCCGGTGAACGAAGCATGTTCGCCGCGTCCGCCTTCATCCGAGATCACCGAAGCGTCGAGCAATGGGCCAAGCAGTTGTTGTGCGCCACCTTGCGCCCAGAAGAACTGCTGGGTGGCGCAGTCCACTTTAACCGACAGGGTGATCGGGCCATCGGGCAACGGCACCGGGTCAGTGAAGGTCAAAGCCTCGGTCGTATCGCCGATGCAAGAGATGATGCGGGCGCAGCGACCGATCCGGGGTTCATGGGTGATCAGGGCTGCGTGAAACTTGTGGCGATTGTAATAGGTGGTCAGCCCCGCCGCGCGTTGCCAGTTCGGCGGATCGGCGAGGATCGTGGTTTCGGCGTGGTAGGCTTGGTGTTCTTGGCGGCGCGCGACGAGGGCCTGCTCAAACCACGAACCAAGACTTTCGCGGCCTGTGAGGCGCAGCGCCTGCCCGGTCATCTGGAAAATCCGCGCAGGGTATGGCGTGCGCAGCCATTGGAATTCGGGCGGCAAGTTGGGGTCAGATCATGCACGGTCGGGGGCTTTGCTAAGCGCGCGGGCCCCGGCAGAGTGGCGGGCGGCACCAGACCACCGCCTTCAAGATAAAGCCAATCGTCGACCCAGATGCATTTCGCCAGCCCGGTTTCACGCCCTGTCGCACAGAATACGCCATGAGGGCCTTGCACCGGTCTGCCGCACAGATAGCTGTGGAAGGCTTCGCCCTCGGGCGTTTCGACATATTGACCATGCCCGATGCGCTGGATCGGATTGCCAGGCGCGAAACGGGCGGTCATCAGGTGTTGGTTGGGATGGGCTTCATAGGGGCCGTGAATGTTGCGCGACCGCGCCATCGTCACCGCGTGATCATAGCCGGTGCCGCCCTCGGCGGTGGTCAGATAATACCAGCCATTGCGCTTGAAGAGATGCGGCGCTTCGGTCAGGCCCAGCGTGGTGCCGGTGTAGATTGTAGTAACCTCCCCCAGCAGACCACGCTCGGGGTGCCATTCCTGCAACTCGATGCCGTCAAAGCGGTCATGCGCAGAATTGATGCCGCTGCCAACCGGGCGGTGGTTCCAGCGCATGTTGGTAAACCATTTGCGCCCATCCTCGTCATGAAACACCGACGGATCAAACCCCGAGGAGGTGACATAGATCGGGTCCGACCAAGCGCCGTCAATCGTCGCACAGGTCACGATGTAGTTGTGGGCATCCTTGAATGCGCCATCAAGCCGCTTCACATCGGTATAAACCAGCCAGAACTTGCCATCGGCATGGCTGAGGCAGGGGGCCCAGACGCCACAACTGTCTGGGTTGCCGCGCATGTCGAGTTGGCTGGCGCGGTTCAGCGGACGCGTCAGCAGCCGCCAATTCACCAGATCGCGGGAGTGGTGGATTTGCACGCCGGGATACCATTCAAAGGTCGAAGTGGCGATGTAGTAATCGCCGCCAACTCGGCAGATTGAGGGATCGGCATTGAAGCCACGCAACACCGGGTTTTCGATCATGGTCATCCTCTGTGCTCAAATATCCTGCGGGGTTTGCCATTGGTGCGCCATTGGTCCGAAAACCAATGGCATGGGGGGGGTGCAAAGCCCCCCGGCTCTGCCCTCAGCGCAGCAAAGCCCGTGCCTGATCCGGCCCCAAAGCGGCCGGGCGGGTGCAGGTGGTGGTCAGGGTGATGAACGCGCCGGTCTCGCCTGATGTCAGCGCCGCCGTCATCACGTCGACGCCGTGCAACGTGCGCTCCAGAGAGCAGCGCGCATCGCGGCCTTCGGTCACCGCCAGCACCATATCGGCCATGCCTGCGGTGCGGTAATTCGCCAGATCTTCACCGCGATGGCCCTTCTGGTTGACGACGCTGAACGGGTGATCCCAAGGGGCCAAAGGCGTCAGCACCCCATCGCGCCCCGCCATCTCCAGCGGCCCACCGAAGAAATTCGGATCGGGGACATAGAGCGTGCCTTCTGTGCCGTAGAGTTCAAAATGGTTGCGTTTGTGGTGCCAAACATCCCAGCTTGCCGAGAAGTTGATGGTGGCCCCTGAGTGAAACTCCAGCAACGCCTGAATGTTGCTCGGGGTTTTCACCGCAATCTCTTGCCCTGCCCGATCGCCTGATCCGATGGTGCGGGTGGGCGTCGCCGAGGAGGTCAGCGCACCAACGCGGCGCACCGGGCCGAGCAGGTTGATCAGATTGGCGATGTAATAGGGCCCCATATCCATGATCGGCCCAGCCCCCGGCAGATAGAAGAACTCAGGGCTTGGGTGCCAGCTTTCTGGGCCATGCCCTTGGATCGCAGCACATCCGGTGGTGATGGTCCCCAGCTTGCCTTCGTCAATCAAAGCGCGGGCCTGCTGGTGGGTGCCGCCAAGGAACGTATCGGGCGCACAGCCGACGGCCAAACCCTTGCTGGCCGCCAGATCGCGCAACGCCACGCCTTCGGCCAGCGTCAGCACCAAGGGCTTCTCGGAATAGGCGTGCTTTCCCGCCTCCAGTATCCGCTTGGTCACTGCATAATGCGCGTCCGGGATGGTCAGGTTGATCACCACGTCCACGTCGTTATTCGCCAGCAGGTCATCAACCGACTGCGCTTTGACACCAAACTCGGCCGCCCGCGCTTGCGCTGTTGCCATGTTCATATCGGCCACCGCCTGCACCTCCAGCCCTTTGAACAAAGGCGCCAGCCGCAGGTAAGAGGTCGAGATATTGCCGCATCCGATGATGCCAATGCCAAGATTTGCCATGATATATCCTTACAGCTTTTCCGCCGAGGCCAGCGAGCGGCTTGCAAAGCGCGCGTGGTCGGCGGGGTTGTCATGCTCCATCACGAAATTCGTGACGCCGATTTTGCGCAGAGCGGGCAGGATCGTCGCCCAGTCCACCACGCCATAGCCCAGATCGGCCCAGCCATCTTCGGCCAGATTCTCGCCTTTGGCCGCGATATCTTTGACATGGGCGGCGATGAGGCGGGATTTATGGGTGTCGATCCACGCCAAAGGGTCGGCACCTCCGCGCACCACCCAAGCCACATCCATTTCCCACGCGAGGTCCGGGCCGCCTTCAAACAAAGCGGTTTGCGGGATGACGCCGTCTGCGGTTTTGACGAATTCAAAGTCGTGGTTGTGCCAGCCGAATTTCAACCCGGCATCGCGGATCGGACCGCCCGCCTTTTGCAGCCGCGCGCCCAGATCGTGCCAGCCTTTGCCAGTGGTCGGGCGCTCATCCGGGTGGATCCACGGCACGATCACCTGCTCCATCCCCAAGGTCTTGGCCACTTTGATCGCCCAATCCGGGGTCTCTTCGACCTGTGACAGCCCAAAATGGCCGGAAGGCATCTTCAGCCCACAGGCTTGCAGACCTGCATGCAGATCGCTCAGCCCCGCTGGGTCGGCATAAAGCCCGCCGAAGCCTTCGACGGCTTTGTAGCCAGTTTGCGCCAACATTTCCAAGGTCTTGGCCAAGGGCGGAAAGTTGCGCGAGGAATAGAGTTGATAGCTGAACATAAGTGCCTCCTCAGGCAGTCGGACCATAGGTCGCGGAATGAAGGTCTCGGATGGTGAAACGGGGTTCCGCGCCGGGTTGCGCGGGGGTGAAGGTGATGGTGTCGGGGTAGCCGGGGAACAGCGTCACAGCATTGTGCGAGAACCGCCCCGGCAGGTCGGATTCCACCGTAACGAACAGCGCGAGTGCCTCGGCGGTGAGGGTGAGCTCATAGCCGCCGCTGGTTTTTTCGACCTGATGGGTCAGATGCGCAGGCAAAAGATCGTAGTGTTTGTAAGGCTTTGGCGCGAAGGTATCGCCGGAAATCAGCGTGCCGCCGTCTGACCACGTGTAGGCCAGCATCTCTTGCGCGCCGAGATCGGCGGCGTCGATTTTCAGAGCCAGAACAGCGGTTTCGCCGACGTTTACCGTGGCTTCGGCCAAGTCGCGAATGCTGCCATCCATCGCCACCGCCAGCGCTTTCACCGTCACATCCAGCGCCGCGCCGTCATTCACCGCGCGCAATTCGATGCCATCCGCCACCGGAATCGCCGAGACCAATACGGTTTGGAAAAACTGTTTCGCCATATGGTGCAACAGCTTCCAGCCGCCGCCGTGATCAAGGCTCGACCACGAGCACACCGGCCAAGTGTCGTTCAACTGCCAGATCAGCGCGCCCATGCAATGTGGTTTCAGGCTGCGCCAATGCGTGACAGCGGTTTTGATCGCCAAGCCCTGCTGGACTTGGGACAGATAGACGAAATTCTCAAAATCCACCGGGAAGCGGAAGTAGCGGAACATGGTTTCGGCAATCCGCGCATTGCCGCCGGCGTTTTTCTGGTGGCTCTCCATCACCGGGGCGGCGATGTTGAAATCTTTGGGGTCGGCGAATTTTCGGATCACATCCATGCTGGGATAGCTTTGAAAGCCAAACTCTGAACAAAACCGAGGACTTACATCGCGGTAATGATCAAAATCGCGGCCCTCGTGCCAGACGGACCAAAAGTGCATGTCGCCCTTGCTGTCATCATGCCAAGCGTCGCCAAAATCCATCGGGCCGGGGCTGGGGCTGGAGGGCCACCAGACTGCATCGGGCACGGCGGCTTTGAGTGCTGCTTCAATCGTGCGGTTCAGGCGGTCATAGCCGACCAGATAAAGATCACGATTGGCACGGGTTTCGGGGAACCACGTCAGCGCGCCGATCAACTCATTATCGCCGCACCACAGCACCAGACTGGCGTGGTGGTGCAGGCGTTTGGCCTGCTCGGCGACCTCAATCGCCACGTCATTCAGAAAGGCACTGTCGGCGGGATAGATGTGGCAAGAGAACATGAAATCCTGCCAGACCATCAGGCCCAGTTCATCGCAAAGATCATAGAACCAGTCCGGCTCGTACCGCCCGCCGCCCCAGACTCGGATCATGTTCATGTTGGCGAGGGCGGCCGATTGCAGCAGATCACGGGTGGCTTCCGGGGTGATGCGACCCGACAAAGCATCCTGCGGGATCCAGTTCGCCCCCTTGGCAAAGATATCACGGCCATTGATGCGGAACTTGAAGCCAAGCCCAGCCGCGTCTTTGACATTGACCAAAGCAGCGTCGCGCAGACCGATGCGGCGGGTGACCTGCTGATCACCAAAACCGATCACCAGACCATGCAGCGGCTGCGCGCCCTGCCCGGCTGGCCACCACAGTTGCGGATTTTCCACCACCAGTGCCGTCACCACCTGCCCGCGCTGCACTTTGGCTTGTGCGGTGACGCCGCACAAAGCAAAGGAAACCTCTGCGCCCTCGGCCTCACCCTCCAGCTCTGCGGTCACCGTCACCACCGCGCGATGGGCGGAATGGGATTGCGCGATGCCCACCACAGCGATGCGCGCGTGGGCCAGCGGTTCAAGGTAGAAATCGCCGTAAATCCCGAAACTGCCCAGCGCGATGTTCCAATCCCAGCCGAAATCGCAAGACGGCTTACGCAGCATATTGCCGTTATGGATCGGAGTGTTATTGGCAGAAAACGGCACAAAATACGGCTGCGCGGCTTGGCGTTTCGCAGCCTCAACCTCGGGCGAGCGGAAGGTGATCGCGATGTCATTCGCCCCCAGTCGCAGCACGGCGGAGAGATCAACGCGGTAGCTGCGAAACATGTTGTCCGAGGCCAGAACCGTCACCCCGTTCACCGCGATTTCGGCCACCGTATCCAGCATCGACACCACCAGCACCAGATCGCTACGACTGACGTTAAAGCTGCGTTTCGCCACCCAATCGCGGCCACAAATCCAACGCAGGTCGTATTCGTTGCGGCCCCAATAGGGATCGGCAATCGCGCCTGCATTATGCAAAGCGCTGATGCCATCCCCCGGCAGCGCGAAGGCAACAGAATATGCGCCGCTTTCATCAGAAAGCGACCAGCCCTCGGCCAAATCCATCATCTCAGACACGCTGTTCGCTGGCGGTATCGAAGATCGAGGCCTTCGGAATATCCACTTTCAAATGTACCTGCGTGCCTGGGGCCATCCGGCGTTCCACCGGCACACGGACCGACATTTTCAAACCACCTTCAGCCTCCAGCCAGACTAGAGAATCCGCCCCCATCGGCTCGTCAATCTCCACCACCGCCGGGATAGTGAGGTCCGGTTCGGCGTGATCCTGAATGTGTAGATGCTCGGGGCGTAGGCCAAGGATCGCTTTCGGGCGGTCCAAAATCGCACCTCCCTCATAGCCTGCAAGGTTGATCTTGGTGCTGGCAAACTGAAACGCAGCCCCACCGTCAATCGTCGCCCCATGCACGAAGTTCATCGACGGGCTGCCGATGAAGCCCGCGACAAACAGGTTCGACGGGCGGTTGTAGATTTCCTGTGGGGCTGCGAGTTGCTGGATCAGGCCGCCGCGCATCACTGCGATACGATCGGCCAGCGTCAAAGCCTCAATCTGATCATGCGTCACATAGACCATCGTGTTGTTCAGACGGCTGTGCAAGCGTTTGATTACCACACGCAATTCGCTGCGCAGCTTGGCGTCGAGGTTAGACAAAGGCTCGTCGAACAGGAACACATCGACATCGCGCACCAAGGCCCGCCCGATCGCCACCCGCTGCCGTTGACCACCTGACAAGGCGGCTGGCTTGCGGTCCAACAACGGCTCGATCTGCAAAATCTCGGCCGCCCGCGCGATGCGTTTGTCGATTTCCTCCTTCGGCATCCGCGCGTTTTTCAGCCCAAACGACAGGTTTCCCCGCACCGTCATCTGCGGATAAAGCGCGTAAGATTGGAACACCATGCCGATGCCCCGCTCGGACGGTTCCGCCCAAGTGACGTTCTTGCCCTTGATCCAAATCTCGCCATCGGTGATGTCCAGCAATCCGGCCAAGCAGTTCAGCAAGGTCGATTTCCCGCAACCCGACGGCCCCAGCAGCACGATAAACTCGCCCTCGGCCACGTCGATATTCATGTTTTTCAGCACCGAAACCGAACCGAAATTCAAGCTCAGGTCTTTGACTTGGATGGAATGGGTCATGTTTCAGCCTTTCACGGCGCCAGCAGCAATGCCGCGAACAAAGAGTTTGCCAGAGACGAAGTAGATGAACAGCGGCACAAGGCCGGTCAGCAGCGTCGCCGCCATGTTGACGTTGTATTCCTTGACGCCCTGCACCGAGTTGACGATGTTGTTCAGCTGCACCGTCATCGGGTAAATCTCGGGCTTGGTGAACACCACGCCGAACAGGAAGTCGTTCCAGATCCCAGTGATTTGCAGGATCAGCGCCACCACGAAGATCGGCAGGCTCATCGGCACCATGATTTGCAGGTATATCCGCCAGAACCCGGCACCATCGACGCGGGCGGCTTTGAACAACTCCTCCGGCAAGCTGCTGAAATAGTTGCGAAACAGCAGGGTCAGGATCGGCATGCCGAAGATGGTATGCACAAGGATCAGACCATAAAGTGTGCCGTAAATCCCCAACTCGCGCAGCAGGATGACGATGGGATACAGCATGATCTGGTAGGGGATGAAGCTGCCGAATATCAGGATGGTGAAGAAAACCTCTGACCCTTTGAAGCGCCAGTTCACCAAGGCATAGCCGTTTACGCTTGCCACGATGATCGAGATGATCACCGAGGGCACCGTGATCATCACCGAGTTCCAGAAGCCCCTTGAAAGCCCGTCACAGTTCAGCCCGGTGCAAGCCTCGGACCACGCCTTGACCCAAGGCTGAAAGGTGATCTCAACCGGCGGGGCAAAGATATTGCCCATACGGATTTCCGGCATACCCTTCAGCGAGGTCATCACCATCACCCAGAGCGGCAGCAGGTAGTAGACCGACACCACAAACAACGTGCCGTAAAGCATCATATTGCCGCCCGAGAACCGCCGCTTTGGCTTGGCCCCGCGTGGCTGCACGACCGTCGCGCTGTGAATTGCTACATCAGCCATGCTTTTTGCCCCCGAATTCCAGATAAGCCCACGGCACCAGCACAATCACCACCGACAGCAGCATCATCGTGCTGGCGGCAAAGCCTTGGCCGAGGTTTTGCGCGGTGGACATGTAGCGATAGACATACATTGCGGGCACTTGGGATGCATTGCCCGGCCCACCCGAGGTCTGCGCCACCACCAGATCGTACAGCTTGATGATGCCTGCGGCGACGATCACCAGCGTCGTCATAAACACCGGGCGCATCATCGGGATCACCACGTAGATATAAGTCTTCCATTTCGGGATGCCGTCAACGCGGGCGGCTTTCCAGATATCCTCGTCAATGCCGCGCAGACCCGCCAGCATCAGACACATGGTAAATCCAGTGCCCTGCCACAGCCCCGCGATCAGCAGGCCATAAAGCACGGTGTCAGGGTTGTGCAGCGGATCGAAGGTGAAGGTCTCAAACCCCATCCGGCGCACCACCTCTTGAATCCCCATCTCGGGGTTCAAAATCCACTGCCAGACAAGGCCCGTGACGATGAAAGACAGCGCGAAGGGATACAGCATGATGGTGCGGAAGGTGTCTTCAAAGCGGATTTTCTGATCCAGCAGCACCGCCAGCACAAAGCCCATCACGATGGTGAAAACCAACGACATCACGCCGTAAAACGCGAGGTTCCAGATTGCGGCGTTCCACAAATCGTTCGACCAAAGCCGTTTGTATTGGTCAATGCCGACGAATTCCAACCTTGGTAACAGCTTGGAATTGGTGAAGGAATACAGCACCGTCCACAATGTGCCGCCGACAAACACCACCATGGTGGTCAGCACCATCGGCACCGCCGCGACCTTGGCGTTCAGGTTGCGAAACAGCCGCAGCCCCTTTGGTTTTCCTGCCATGCTCTGCCTTCTCCCCCCGCAAATCCGTACTTGGTCACAAAAACGCCGCCCGAACTGGCCCGAGCGGCGCTTTTGCAGTGGAAGGCTTAAAGCCCGGTTTTCAGGATTTCGACGTAACGTGCCTGCGCATCTTCCGGGGTCATATCACCGCTCCAGAATTCGCTTTGCATATCGCCAAGTTGCGTCTGCACATCCGGCGACCAGACTTGATCGCCTGCGGGCACGACATTGCCGGATTTCAGGATCTCAAGACCCTTTTTCATGCAGTCATTGGCCGAAGACATATCAATGTCGCCGCGGATCGGCAGCGAACCTTTCTTCAGGTTGAAGGCAACCTGCACGTCCGGGCTGACCAGCAAGGCCGCCAGACGCTTCTGTGCCGCTTCCTGATCGGGGTCCGCCAGTTTCGGGAAGTAGAACGCATCGCCCCCGGTTGAGAGATACGCATTCAGCCCCAGACCCGGCAAACAGGTGTAATCTTTGCCCGCAACCTTGCCTGCCACGGCGAATTCGCCCTGCGCCCAGTCGCCCATGATCTGGCCCGCAGCTTCGCCTGCGATCACCATATTGGTGGCTTGGTTCCAATCCTGCACCGTCGACTTCGAGGCCAGCTTGCGGGCTTCGGCCGAGGCCTGGAACACCTTCAGCATGTCCGGACCAGCGGCTGCGTGCATATCCTTGTCGACATTGACCTTCTTCCACAGATCAAGCCCGCCGACGCCAACGGTAATCGCGTTGAACGCCAGGTTCGACTGCCACGCCTGACGACCCAACGCCAAGGGGATCTTGCCTGCGGCTTCCACTTGCGGGGCAGAGGCCACAAATTCCGTCCAGTTTGTCGG
Source organism: Cypionkella sp. (assembly GCA_046590425.1). GTDB lineage: Bacteria > Pseudomonadota > Alphaproteobacteria > Rhodobacterales > Rhodobacteraceae > Cypionkella. The sequence goes on from JBKJTI010000292.1 coordinate 10,597, forward strand.
GATAGGGATACCCAGATCTTCATAAATCTTGTTGTTGATCCACAGCCATTCCGGCGAGTGGATGTTCATTGGCGCACAGTAGATCTTGCCATCAATCGTGCAGCCCTCCAGCAGCGAGATCGGATTGACGACGTTTTTCCAATCATTCGCCTCGGCCACATCGGTCAGGTCCAGCATGAGCCCGGCCTGCACCAGTTCCAGCGCTTGCTGGCCGTGGTTGAACTGCGTGGCCCCCATCGGATCGCCGCCAGTAATCCGCGCGATCATCACCGGACGGGCGGTATCGCCGCCGCCTGCAATCGCGCCATCGACCCATTTGTCGCCCGACGCATCAAAGGCTTTCGCAAGTTCGGCCACCGCCGCCGCTTCGCCGCCAGAGGTCCACCAATGCGTGACTTCCAGATCGGTGGCAAAGGCCCCGGATGGCAGCGCAACAGACAGCAACAGGCCAGCAGCCAGTTTCCAATTCTTCATGTGATCCTCCCAGATCGTTTGATATTCTTGTCGCCTATATCGTTATAGTTCGATGCTATAACGTTATAGTTTTTCCAATCAAGCAATCTTTTCGCTTGTCGGTTGTAAATTTCTGCGGCTTGATCTGGGGTGGTATGGGCATGATTTTCGGTTTGGATGTTGCTGTTTGGGTGCGGAGAAGTCTCTGAAATTATGGGCAGTTTGGCACGCTTGCCATAGCTCTTCATGGGCCAACCGCAACAGACCACAAAGCGAAGCGGCGAATCACTGGGCTGGAAGATTGCGCGGATTACCGCCAAAAGAAGCGGCAGGCTTCGGGAATGGATGCGATGACAGAATCACCCCTGCCCCTTGTCGGGGCGGAACGGCCCACGCTGAAAACCATCGCGGCCGCCACTGGCCTTGCGATTGCCACGGTCAGCCGGGCGCTCAAGGACGCCCCCGATATTGGTGAGGAGACCAAGCGTAGGGTTCGCGAAACCGCTTTGAAACTCGGCTACCGTCAGAACCGCGCAGCTGTGCGTTTGCGCACCGGAAAGACCAATGTGATCGCCCTGGTGCTGTCCACCGAATCCGATGTGATGAACCACACTTCAAAGCTGCTCTATTCCATCGCCGATGCCCTGCGCGGCACCGCTTATCATCTGGTGGTGATGCCATTCTTTCGTGATCAAGACCCGATGGACCCGGTGCGCTACATTGTTGAGACCGAAAGCGCCGATGGCATCATCCTGAACCAGACCAAACCCGACGATCCGCGCATCCGCTATATGACCGAGCATCACATCCCCTTCGCCACGCATGGCCGCACCGATATGGGCCTCGATCACCCCTATTTCGACTATGACAACGAAACCTTTGGTCGCCTCGCCGTGCAGGCCTTGGATGAGCGTCAACGCCGCCATGTCTATATGATCGCGCCGCCGCGCAACCACATGTATGCCCGCCACATGATCATGGGGGCCAGCCAAGAGGCTGCCGCACGGGGTATGCGGTTTGAATTGGCCGATGGCATCACTTCCGACAGTTCTGCCGATGACATCGAAGCCGACATTGCGCATCGGTTTTCTGGCACGGCACCGGATGCGATCATCGCAGGCTCCACCACCGGGGCGATTGCGGCGGTGGCGGGGGCGGAAGGCGCAGGCCTGCGCATCGGCCAGGATTTCGATGTAGTCTCAAAAGAAGCCATCCGGCTGTTGCACCGCTTTCGCAAACAGATGATCGTGGTGAACGAAGATGTGGCCCGCGCCGGGAATTTTCTGGCCCGCGCTGTGATGGCCGCGATAGAGGGTCGCGCGCCGGATCAAGGACAAGCACTGGAAGTGCCGCAAGCCACGGACTTCCGCACCGGAAACTAGGGAGAGACTATGAAGACGATCAAAGGACCGGCGCTGTTTCTGGCGCAATTTGCAGGCGATGCGGCCCCCTTCAACAGCTTCGATACCATCACCAAATGGGCCGCCGATTGCGGCTATAAGGGCGTGCAAGTGCCGTCTTGGGACGCACGGCTGATTGATTTGGACAAAGCCGCCAACTCGAAAACCTATTGTGATGAGTTGAACGGCATCGCCGCGCAAAACGGCGTCGAGATCACCGAACTTTCCACCCATCTGCAAGGCCAGCTTGTCGCCGTCCACCCCGCCTATGACAGCCAGTTCGATGGCTTCGCCGCTCCGCCCGTGCGCGGCAACCCGAAAGCCCGGCAGGCTTGGGCGGTAGATCAGGTGACCAAGGCGCTGACCGCCAGCAAGAACCTTGGCCTGACCGCGCATGCCACTTTCTCGGGCGCGCTGGCTTGGCCCTATCTCTATCCGTGGCCACAACGCCCCGCAGGGCTGGTCGAGGAGGCCTTTGACGAACTCGCCCGCCGCTGGACGCCGCTGTTGAACCATGCCGACGCCTGCGAAATCGACCTATGCTATGAAATCCACCCCGGCGAAGACCTGCATGACGGTATCTCGTTTGAGATGTTCCTAGAGCGCGTGAACAACCATCCCCGCGCCAACATGCTGTATGATCCCAGCCACTATGTTCTGCAACACCTTGATTACCTTGAGCATATCGACATCTACCACGAGCGCATCAAGATGTTCCACGTCAAGGATGCCGAGTTGAACCCAACTGGGCGGCAGGGCGTCTATGGCGGCTTTCAATCGTGGATCAACCGCGCGGGCCGCTTCCGTTCGGTGGGCGACGGTCAAGTCGATTTCGGCGGCATCTTCTCAAAACTGACGCAATACGGCTTTGACGGCTGGGCGGTGGTCGAATGGGAATGCTGCATCAAGCACCCCGAAGACGGCGCGCGCGAAGGTGCGGCCTATGTCGCCAAGCAACTGATCCGCGTCACCGAAAAGGCGTTTGACGATTTTGCCGATGCCGGCACTGACCGCGCCGCCAACCGCCGGATGCTGGGGCTCGACTAAGCCGTGATCACCGTCGGCATCAACCTGCTGCTGTGGACAGCCAAGCTGCGATCCGACCACAGGCCGCTTTTGGCTCAGTTGCGAAGTTTGGGCTATCAGGGCGTCGAGGTGCCGTTTTTCAGCGGCAGCTTGGCCGAGGCCGCCGAAGCCGGGCAAATGGTGCGCGATGCGGGCCTGATCCCGGCGATGATCGGCAGCCTGCCAGATGCCGCGCACAATCCGCTGTCCGAGGATCCAACTAGCGCTGCAGCAGGCCGCGCGCATCTGCACTGGTTGGTCAATTGCGCGAAAGCGATGGGGGCGGTCTCGATCGCAGGGCCGTTCACCCAGCCGCTTGGCCTGTTCAGCGGCCAAGCTCCAACGCCCGCCGAATGGGCGCGTCTGGTTGCAGCCCATCGGGCGATGGCCGATCACGCAGGCCCGGATCTGGCGTTGATGGTCGAGCCGCTCAACCGGTTTGAATGCTACATCTTGAACACTGCCCGCGATGCCGCCCGACTGGTGGCCAAGGTGGATCGCCCGAATTACCGCTATCTCTACGACAGTTTTCACGCCCATATCGAAGAGCAAAACCCAGTCGCAGCCCTTGTGCAGACCCTGCCCGCCGTGGGGCATCTCCATATCTCGGAAAACGACCGCGGCACGCCGGGACGCGGCCATGCGGCCCTGACGCCGACATTGCAGGCGTTGCGCGATGCAGCCTTCAGCGGCTGGGTCTCGGTCGAAGCTTTCGGTCAGGCCCTGCCCGATCTCGCCGCAGCCACCCGCGTGTGGCGTCCCCTGTTCACCTCAGAAATCGAAGTTGCCACCGAGGCCATTGCGCTGATCCGCGCCGGTCTCGCCAGATAGAAAGGACATTCTATGGTTATAACCGCAGCCCACACCGCCCGTAGCTCCCGCATCCGCCTTGGCATGGTCGGCGGCGGCCGCGGCGCATTCATCGGCGCCGTTCACCGCATCGCAAGCCGCATCGACGACCAGTACGAACTGGTCGCAGGCGCGTTTTCCTCTGACCCCGAACGCTCCGCCGCCTCTGCCGCCGATCTTGGCGTGGCGCGCAGCTATGGCAGCTTCGCTGAGATGGCGCAAAAAGAAGCCCGCCGGAAAGACGGCATCGAAGCCGTCGCCATCGTCACCCCCAACCACATGCACGCGCCTGTCGCTTTGGAGTTTTTGAAACGGGGAATCCATGTGATCTGCGACAAACCGCTGACCGCCACCCTGCCCGAGGCGAAGAAGCTGGCGAAAGCCGCCGAAGCCTCCGGGTTGGTCTTCGCATTGACCCACAACTACACAGGCTATCCGATGATCCGGCAAGCCAAAGCCATGGTTCAGGCGGGCGATCTGGGTGACATCCGCTTGGTGCAAGTCGAATACGCGCAAGACTGGCTGGCGCATGAGGTCGACAACAAACAAGCCGATTGGCGCACCGATCCGGCCCGTTCCGGTGCGGGCGGATCGACGGGGGATATCGGCACCCACGCGTTCAACTTGGCCAATTTCGTCTCCGGCCAGACGCTTTCCGAACTCGCCGCCGACCTGCAAAGCTTTGTCCCCGGCAGGCGGGTGGATGACAACGCCCATGTGCTGCTGCGCTACAGCTCCGGCGCGCGTGGGATGCTGTGGTGCAGTCAAGTCGCGGCGGGTCAAGAAAACGGCCTGCGACTGCGGATCTATGGCACCAAAGCCGGAATCGAATGGGAGCAAGAAAACCCCAATAACCTCTGGGTCACCCCTTTGGGCGCGCCGCGCTACCGCTTGACCCGTGGCGGTGCAGGCTCGGGTGAGGCTGCCGCACGGCTGACCCGCATCCCGCCGGGCCATCCCGAGGGCTATCTCGAAGGCTTCGCCAATATCTACGCCGAGGCCGGACGCGCCATCATCGCGCGGCGTGATGGGTCGGCACTGGATAGCGCTGTCAGCTTTCCAGGGTTGAAAGAAGGCCTCGAAGGGGTCGCCTTTGTCGATGCCTGTGTGCGGTCTTCCGCTAAGAACGGAGCTTGGACCAAACTGGCGCTGTAACGCAACCTGCCCCCCGCGCAACCGGAATTTTCCGAAAAATTCCGGCACGATTTTTCTCAAAAATCGTCTGCGCGGGGCTCAGGCGCGGCGCAACCTGTCCCGGTTCTGTGCCAGCCAAAACGCGGTCAACACGGTGGGCGCGTTGGAAATTTCGCCCGAGGCCACCAGCGCCATCAGCCGATCAAAGCTGATCAGATGGCTGCGAATATCCTCGGCCTCGCCTTCCACTCCGAACAGCCCCGCCGCCGCGTCAGGCAAATCGGTCAAAGCGACGAAGGAATACAAAAACTCCGCCGAACAGCCCGGTGTCGGATAGTAACTTGCAACGGGCAGCAGATCGGCCAACACCAAGCCCGCCTCCTCTACAGCCTCGCGCCGTGCCGCCTCCACCGGAGTTTCCCCCGGATCAATCCGGCCCGCAATCGCCTCGATCTGCCAAGGCTGCGGATCGCCGCGCAGATAGGGTCCGGCGCGGAACTGATCAACCACCAACACCCGATCCCGCACCGGATCATAGGGCAGCACCGTCACCGCATCGCAGGCAATAAACCCCGCCCGCGTCACCTGCGGGCTCATGCTGCCGTCAAAGCGGCGGAAGCTGACGTCAATCTCCTCCATCGCGAAAAACCGCGCGTAGGGCTCACGCTGCGCCGCCACGTCCACATCCCCCACCCCGGCGTGATGCCGCACTTCGGTCGGGGCCCCGCGCGAAGCCCGCACCCGAGACGCCCCGCGCGCCAGCATCTGTTCGAACCGCGCTGCCACCGCGCGCGGCGGTTTCACCCCGAACAGCGCCAGATAATCCTTGGCCATCGCCACAAATTCAGCACCAAATTTCTGCTGCCACTGCTCCAGCGCCCACACGCCGCCACGCTCGCATGTCGCTGCGCACACATCTGGATGAAACACCACAGCCTCAACCGACTCATTCTGCTGCATCACGTCCATGGTGCGGCCGCTAAAGCCAAAACCGCCTTCGAAAAAATCCATCCGCGCCACATCTGCCTCAGAGCCAGCCGTGACCAAAACACCCTTGACCCGCGCGCCGGGCTCGGCGATCAGGATCGGAAAACTGCGATCCTTCATCCAATACAGCTCGTAATCCGCCAACCAAGCCGGGGAGGTCGCCACCTCATGCCCCAGCACGGCCTCCAGCAGCGGCATGTGCCGCAGCGGTCCACAAAAAAAATACGCGTGCTTCAAGACCAGCGCTTCCCAGCCCATTCTGTGACCAGCCCGGCGACAATGCCACCCACCAAGATCACCCCCAGCATATCCGGCACCAACAGCATCTTGCCATAATCAAACATCAGCTGGAAAATCCCCAAAACCGCTTCCATCGGGCCGTCATACATCATCCGCATGGATTTTCTCAGCATGAAGTACATCGAAAACGCCAGCAACGTCCAAAACACCAGGATGAGCGCCGTCACCAGCCCCGCGTTGATCGCCTCGCGGTAGCCCTTGCGGGTCAGCTTGCCCATCACCAGCCAGCCGACGATAAAGCCAATCGCCGCCGTCATCTCGCGGAAATAGCCTAAGGGCGTGCCGTCGGGCAGATATTTGACAAAGGTCTGCGCCGCGAGAAAGCCCAAAAGCGCATAGGCAACCGCGGCGACAAGTTTAGAGGCAGTGGGCATGGCGATCCTTCTCGGCTGCAAGCCAGATCACGCCGCCCCCACCTCTGCAATCGGGCGGGTCAGCGTGATCTGCGTTACATCGCAGTTTCCGCCCTCAAACGTGCCAGCACAAGAGGCGAGATAAAAGTTCCACATCCGCCGGAATCTCTCATC
>JBKJTI010000261.1:0-2507 GCA_046590425.1 Cypionkella sp.
CGGGTTGCGGATGATGGCGTTCATGGTTGTCTCCGGGGTTGCAGGGGGGTGGGATCAGGCGCTGGTGCGCGGGACGATGCCGACGGTGGTCAGCTCGGCCCATTTGGTGGCGGTCAGCGGCGCGGTGTTGACCGAGGCGTCAAAGACCAGCGCGGCTTTCGACACGACGGCAGGGCCGCGAGCGAGGATGATGCCCGTGGCATCGGCGAGGGTGGCATCGACCGGGTTCAGCAGCACGGCGGCGGCGATTTGTGCGCCATCGGCCCCGGCTGCGGTCGCCAGCTTGTATTTGCCGGTGGCGGTGATCTTGCCCAGCACGGACCCCGCTTTGTAGTTCGTGCCAAGGAGGAGCGTGATCGCCTCGTTGGTATAGTTCGGGTCGAACTGGATTTTGACGACATCGCCCTGCGAGGGGCCTTGGGTCAGGGTGGGCATGGTTCAGATCCTTTGCGGATTTGGGGTTTACGCAGGTTTAGCCGCGCTGGCGGCACGCTTGACAGCGGCCAGGAGCGGGCTTTCCGGGGCGGCGGATTTCGGCGGCGGGACAACGGTGACGCCAGCCGCGTCGCCGCGCGCGGCCAACTGGTTCAGGACGGAAGCGCGGAGCGCGTCGGGTTTGATGCCCTTCTGGACCGCCTCGGCCACGTCGATGGTCACGCCCAGCCGAGCCGCCTGCGCGCCGATGGTGGCCAGTTCGGCGGCCTCTGCGCGGGCCAGTGAAGTGGCAAATGCGGCGGCATCGCCGTCGCTGGCCGGGGCCGGGGCGGGCGGTGCTGCCGGGATCGGTGCGGGCGGGGTGACAGGCGCCGGATCGTCGCTGGTGGCGGGGTCGGGCGTATCCGCTGCGGTGGAAGCGTTGGGTTTCATCATCTTCTCCTTGGACAGTTGGGATTGGGAAGGGCGGCCCGGCCCAGCGCTGCGGGCAAGGCCATGTCGGTTCACGACATCTGCAAAGGTGGCAAAGGCCGAAGCCGGGTCGGACACTTCATCGGCCAAACCAGCCGCGACGGCCTCAGTGCCGCGATAGCAGTCGGCTTCGGTGGCCAGCGCCGCCTCGGCCGTCAGACGACGACCGCGACCGGCGGCGACGGTTTCAGCGAAGAGGCTGCGGATGCTGTCGATTTCCGCCTGGATGCGTGCCCGCACCGGATCGGGCAGCGGCGCGTATGGATTGCCATCGACCTTGTGTGCGCCAGAATGGATCAGCGTGACCGTCACGCCCGCATCGGAAAGCTGGCCGCTGAGATCGGCATGCATCACCACGACGCCGATGCTGCCGACCGCGCCTGTGCGGGGCAAGATGATCCGGTCTGCCTGTGAGGCCAGCGCATAGCCAGCCGAGAAGGCATGCTCTGCCACGAAGGCCCAGACCGGCTTTGACGCCCGCGCCACCCGGATTGCATCCGCCAAATCGAACACGCCTGCGACCTCGCCACCGAAGCTGTCGATTTCCAGTGCGATGCCACGCACGGATGGGTCCGTCGCGGCGGCGGCAAGTTGGGCCGCGATCCCCTCGTAGGAGGTCTGCCCGGACGATTGCCCGATCCATCCGCCGCGATGGATCAGCACACCAGAGACTTCGATGACCGCGATGCCATCCTGAAGGCAGAATGGCGTCTGGCCATCTCGTTGATATTGCTCGGCCAGACCGTTGGTCAGGATCCCGACCCGGGCGGGCAAAGTGGCATGCGCCAAGTCTTCTGGCGCGACATCCAGACCCGTCAGTCGCAGTTTTTGTCCGGTGATGCGCGGCCCAAGCCCCGACAGGAACGCCATGGCCTTTGACGGCTCTACCAACAGCGGCGTGTTGAAGGCCCGCTGGGCGATTTGTGCATGGAACATCATGTCGCCTCTGATGGGGTGCTGTCTTGGGCCGGGTCCTGATTGGGATCCGGAGGGTGCTGGTCAGGGGCGTTCGGATCAGCGTTCGCATCCACACCCGGCGCCTGCGCGGGCGATCCCGGACGGCGGAAGTCCAGACCCAGCCGCTTTTCGCGGTCGCGTTCACGGGCGATTTCGGCATCGACCTGTTCGGCGTCATAGCCGCGCTCGGCGATGGCTTGGGTGCGGGATTTTAGGCCCGCCTCGATCTGGGCGATCTCGGCATTGGCATCCTTCAGCGGGTCGACCCAATCCCATTTGGTCGGCAGCCAGTTGCAAGCGAGATATTCCGTGCGGCGGCGGTCGTACCCGGGCAACCGCAGCCCACCCGCCAAGACAGCCACATCCATGAACCGCGCCCAGACTGGACGGCACATCTGGAACACCATCACCGAATGCTGCCAGGCCGAGACACGGCGGCGAAACTCGATCAGCGACAGACGGGAATTCGAGAAGTTGCCCTTTGCCCCGTCATTGGAGAGGTAGCCATAGGGTATGCCCAGCGCCGCCGAGATTTGCAGCAGGGTGCGGTATTGGAACGGCTCATAGGTGGACCCTGAATCTGCCGGGGCGCTGACGGTCACGTCCTCGCCGGGATCGAGCCGCACGACCTGGCCGGGGGCCAC
>JBKJTI010000262.1:0-5900 GCA_046590425.1 Cypionkella sp.
GTTCGGCTGGGGGAGCGCGGATCAGGCCGCCGCATCCTCCAGCCGGGCAATCGTCTCATCCTGACCGATGACCAGCATCATGTCATACACACTCGGCGTCACAGTGCGCCCCGCCAAAGCAGCGCGCAGGGGGCTGGCGAGTTTGCCAAAACCGATCCCGTTTTCTGCGGCAACTTGGTTAAGGATCGGCTCCAACGCATCCTTTGTCCAGCTAGCATTTCGCAGCTGCGGCGTCAATGTTTTCAGTATACCACGGGATACCGTATCCAAGGACTTGCCCGAAGCCTCATCGGGTTTGACCGGGCGTGAAATCAGCGCAAAGTGAGCCTTTTCAAGTAGTTCCGGGAAGGTCTTCGCACGGTCTTTCACACAGTAGAGTGCGGATTTGAGCAGGCTGTTCTGCGTATTTGTCAGCGCAGGTCTGCCTGCCGCCACCAGATAGGCGGTCAATTCATGCAGCAGTGCAGCATTTTCGCTCATCGCGATGTGATGGCCGCAGGTATTTTCCAGTTTTTTGAAATCGAGGCGCGCGGGCGAGCGACCAATGCCGTCCAGATCAAACATCGCGATGGCTTCATCGGTGGTGAAAATCTCGGCATCGCCATGTGCCCAGCCGAGGCGCGTCAGATAATTGCGCATCCCGGCCACCGGATAGCCCATCGCCTGATAATCTTCGACCCCGGTGGCCCCATGGCGTTTCGACAATTTCTTGCCATCCGGGCCATGGATCAGCGGAATATGCGCCCAGACCGGGATTTCCCAGCCCATCGCATCGTAGATCATCTGCTGGCGGGCGGCGTTGTTCAGATGGTCATCCCCCCGGATGACATGGGTGACGCCCATGTCGTGATCGTCGACCACCACGGCCAACATATAGGTCGGTGTGGCATCAGAACGTAAACAAATCATATCATCGAGCGAAGAATTCTGGATCACCACGCGGCCCTGCACGGTGTCTTCTATCACGGTTTCGCCCGTGCGCGGGGCCCGCATGCGGATGACATAGGGCGCGCTGGGGAAGCTGGCGGGATCGGCGTCGCGCCACGGGCTTTGGAACAGGGCGTAGGAACCCCGCGCTTCGGCCTCGGCGCGGAAGGCTGCAATTTCTTCCTGCGTGCTGAAGCACTTATAGGCAGTGCCGCGGGCCAACATCGCGTAGGCAATCTCGGCATGGCGGTCTTTGCGCTCGAACTGGCTGACCACCTCGCCATCCCAATCAAGGCCCAGCCAGGTCAACCCGCGCAGAATGGCGGCGGTGGCTTCGGGGGTAGAACGCTCGCGGTCGGTGTCCTCGATCCGCAAAAGGAATTTGCCGCCCCGGCCGCGTGCGTAAAGCCAGTTGAACAAAGCCGTGCGTCCGCCGCCGATGTGCAGATAGCCGGTGGGCGAGGGGGCAAACCGGGTGACAACCGGGCGGGATTCGGCGGGGCGGGACATCTTGGGTTAACCTTTCAGAAACCTAATCGGCAGTAGGATCGCGGCAGCTTTAGGCAAATGCGGGGGGCAAAACAAGGTGGTGGCACGCCCGGTCCACTTTCTGAACTTCGCGCGGTGGCCGCTGCTGGCGCTGGCAGAGGCGCGCGGGCTGCTGTTCCCCTGGGTGCCGGTGTTTCTGGGCTGCGGCATTGCCATCTGGTTTGCGCTGCCGTTTGAGCCTGGTTTCGGGTTCTATGCCACTTGCGCGGGCATGGTTCTGGCGCTGATCGCGGCGCATTGCTTTGGGCCAGAATTGTGGCATCCGCCGCTGGTGGCGCTGGCGTGCGTGCTGGTCGGGCTAATGACGGCGGGCCTGCGGGCGCATCTCGTAGCCGCCCCGATGCTGGAGCACCGTTATTACGGCGCGGTGCAGGGGCGGGTGATCAATATAGATCGCTCGCAGTCGGATGCACTGCGGATCACCTTGGATCAGGTGGTTTTGCAGGATTTATCCCCGGCAAAAACGCCGCTGAATGTGCGGATTTCCCTGCATGGGCAGGATGTTAGCTTTGATCCCGGTCAGGTGGTTTTGCTGACGGCCTCGCTGGCTGCACCCGAAGGCCCCGCCGAGCCGGGCGGCTTTGATTTCCGCCGCATGGCGTATTTTCAGCGCTTGGGTGCGGTGGGCTATAGCCGAAGTCCGGTCTTGCTCTGGGCCGAGGCTGCGCCGGGCACGCAAGCGATCAATCGGCTGCGCACGGATATCACCCGCGCGATGATCGCGGCGGTGCCGTCTGAGGCAGGCGCATTTGCGACCGGGGCGATGACCGGGGATCGTTCGGCGATTTCCTTGGAGACGGTGCAGGCATTGCGTGATTCGAACCTTGCGCATTTGCTGGCGATTTCCGGGATGAACATGGCGTTCATCACCTGGTTTGTGTTCGCCTTGTTGCGCTACGGGCTGGCGCTGATCCCACCTGTGGCGCTGCGTGTGAATTCGAAAAAGGTTGCAGCTGTGGCAGCTTTTGCGGTGGCCTTGTTCTATCTGCTGCTGTCGGGGGCGAATGTGGCGACGGTGCGGGCGTTCTTGATGGTCTGCGTGATGCTGGGCGCGGTGCTGTTGGATCGGCGGGGCCTGACGATGCGCTCGGTGGCGCTGGCCGGGGTGATCCTGCTGCTGACGCAGCCGGAAAGCCTGTTGGAGCCGGGGTTCCAACTGTCTTTCGCAGCGACGGTGGTGCTGATTGCCGGGTTTTCAGCATTGGATCGGCAGATTTTGCGCGAAAAACTGCCGCGCTGGTTGATGCCGGTGTTCACCTTGGTGCTGACCTCGGTACTGGCTGGGCTGGCGACGGCCCCCTTTGCGGCGGCGACGTTCAATCGGTTTACGGATTACGGCCTGCTCGCCAATTTGCTGACCGTGCCGATGATGTCGGTGCTGATGTCTGCGGGGGCATTGGCGGCCCTGCTGGCCCCGTTTGGTTTTGCGGGCCCGGCTCTGTGGGTGATGGAGCAGGCGGGGGCTTGGATCCTGTTTATCGCGCATTGGGTGGCAGGGCTGGAAGGGGCGGTGACGCCGATTGTGCAGCCGGGGCCTGTGGTGATGCCATTGATCACCTTCGCCGGAGTTTGGGCTGTGCTCTGGCGGGGGCGGGCGCGTTGGGCAGCCGTGGCCCCGCTGGTTTTGGCGCTGGCGCTTTGGGCGACCACCACGCGGCCCAGCTTGTTGATTTCCAGCGATGGCGCTTTGGTTGGGCTGATGGGCGCGCAGGGTCGGGCACTGTCGGTGGCGCGGGGTGCGGGGTTCAGCGCAGATAACTGGCTGCAGGACGATGGCGATTTGGCCGTGCAGACAGAGGCTTATGCAAGGGCGGGCTTCTCGGGACCAAAGGGCGCGCGCGCGTTTGAATTGGACGGTTGGAGGGGGATGGCGTTAAGCGGCAAGGCGGCCGGACAGGCTTTGGTGGCCGCTTGTGCACTGGCCGATCTGGTGGTGATGCCTGCGGCGGTGGCCGCAATTGTCCCTAAGCCGAAAAATTGCATCGTTATTGATCGAACCATGCTGGATCAAACCGGAGCTTTGGCGCTTTCGGTGCAGGAAGGTCGGCTGGTTGTGCACCCCACCCGCGCCGCTCAACGTATCTGGATGGCAGAAAAACCGATCTGGCAAGATCGCAGCCTTGCCAAACCGGGCGCGCTTTTGGCGCGTCAGTAGCTTCGGATCAGGCCGACAAGACGGCCCTGCACCTTGACCATATGGTCGGGGAAGACACGGGTTTCATAGGCTGGGTTGGCAGCTTCCAATGCAATCATGCCGCCACGGCGACGAAAACGTTTCAGTGTGGCTTCAGCATCTTCCACCAAGGCCACAACGATATCGCCATTCTCAGCGGTGATCTGTTCGCGGATAACCACGATATCGCCGTCGTTGATCCCTGCCTCAATCATCGAATCGCCTTTAACTTCAAGCGCGTAGTGTTGGCCGTTGCCCGAAAGCATTGACCCCGGCACCGCCAAGTGATGCGAAATATGTGAAATCGCCTCAATCGGCACCCCGGCGGCGATGCGGCCCATGACAGGTATTTCCATGGCATAGACGGCTGCAATCGGAATCGCCTCACGCGGCGGATCGACCTTGTCACCCTTGATCAGTTTGGGCGAGAAACCAGGTTTCTCCATCGCTTCGGGCAGTTTCAGAATTTCCAGCGCCCGGGCCCGATGAGCCAAGCGACGGATAAATCCGCGTTCCTCCAACGCCGTGATCAGGCGGTGGATGCCGGATTTCGAGCGCAGATCCAGCGCATCTTTCATTTCATCGAAAGACGGCGGCACGCCATCTTTATCCATACGGGTTTTGATGAAATCCAAGAGTTCCAGTTGCTTACGCGTCAGCATATCACAGCCTTTATACAGGTGTTGTTGCTATGTTCTGCCCGCGTTCTTGCTTTGTGTCAAGCGCTTTACAATCATTCGCTAGATTGCAATGTACTGCACCATCTCACCTGCCGCGCGCGGACCGTCACCCAACGTGCGGATCAAAAGGGCGTTGGCTTCGGTCAGGATCGTCAAAAGCGCGGAATCCTGACGCACAAAAGCGGTCACTGTCGGCTTGCCATCCTCAACCGTCAGACGCGCGCGCATATAGTGGTCGCGCGGGCCGTTGGCGGGTTGGTCTGCCCCTAGGCGCGCTGTCAGAACTTGCGGTTCGGGCGCAAGGCCGAGCATGGCTTTCAGCATCGGCACCAGGAACAGATGGCCACAGACGATGGAGGACACCGGATTGCCGGGCAGGCCAAGCATAGGGATTCCCAAGACTTTCCCGGCCATCAGCGGCTTGCCGGGACGCATGGCGATTTGCCAGAATGCACGTTCCAACCCCAGATCGGCGGCGACTTTGCCGACCAGATCGTGATCGCCCACCGATGCGCCACCGACGGTGACGATCAGATCAGCACCTTCGGTAAGGGCGAAAACCGTGCGCAAGCTGGCCTCAGAGTCCCGCGCGATGGGTAGCATCCGCGCCTCGCCACCCGCCGCTTCGACCATCGCGGCGAGGGCGAAAGTGTTGGAGGCGATGATCTGGTCGGGGCCGGGGGCCTCTCCGGGCATCACCAACTCGTCTCCGCTGGCGATCAGGGCGACGATGGGACGGCGGCGGACGCTGACTTCCGGCACGTTCATTGCGGCGAGCAGGGCGAGGTCGTTTGGGCGCAGCAGGCGGGGCGACAGGATTTGACCGCGCGCGAAATCCTGCCCGCGCGGGCGGATGTTGTCGCCGAGTTTTGCGGTGGTTTTCAGGGTGATTTGATCGCCGTTACGGAGGATGTCTTCTTGGATCGCGATGCTGACGGCACCTTCGGGCAAGGGCGCGCCGGTGAAGATGCGGATAGCTTGGTGCGGCGCGATGGCGCCTTGGAATGCATGGCCAGCGCCAGCTTCGCCGATCACGGTGAAGCTCTCGCCGCGGGCAGAGGGGCGGCCCAAAGCGTAGCCGTCCATCGCAGAGGCAGCGAAGGGCGGTTGCGTCAACTGAGCCGTGGCGGCGGTTGCCATAACGCGGTTATGGGCGCGGCGCAGCGGCAGGATTTCGGTTTCGGTCAGCGCCGTTAGCGCAAGGCAACGACTAAGAGCATCTTCAACTGAAATCACAGCTTTGCCTCGTAAAGTCCTGATTTCCCGCCATCTTTCAGGATCAGATAGATGCCTTCGATCGACATGGATTTCTCAACCGCCTTGACCATATCGTAAATGGTCAGGCAGGCGATGGTCACCGCCGTCAGCGCCTCCATCTCAACTCCGGTTTGGCCGCTGGTTTTGACGGTGGCCTCTACGACGATGCCGGGCAGGGTCGGATCGGCGGTCAAATTGAGCGCGACTTTGGTGATCGGCAGCGGATGGCACAAAGGGATCAGATCGGCGGTTTTCTTCGCCGCCATGATGCCCGCCAGACGTGCTACGCCCAGAACATCGCCCTTTTTCGCACG